>DATMJT010000424.1:0-2907 GCA_035553735.1 Pilimelia sp. | reverse complement strand
CGGCCGTGCGGGTCGGACCGGGGCCGCCGTCCGGACCGGGGACGTGCGCGGACGTGCCGTGCCCCCGCAGGTCCACCGCGACGACCGGGTGTCCCTCCCCGGCCAGCCGCGCGCCGACCTCGTCCCACAGCCGCGCGTTGGACGACAGCCCGTGCACCAGCAGGACGGGACGCGCCCCGCCGCCGGTCCACGCGCGGGCGCCGAGCGTCACCTCACCCGCGACGACCTCGATCGGCTCCGGTTGGCCCACGAGCGGCCAGCTTACGGAGATCGGACGGCTCGGCGGGACTACCGTGTCCCGCGTCAACCCGCTGGCCAGGGCTGGGAGGATCGACCCATGAGCGAGCGCCAGCCCCGGCTCCTGTCCGGCATCCAGCCCACCGCCGACTCGTTCCACCTCGGCAACTACCTGGGTGCGGTGCGCAACTGGGTGGCCATGCAGGAGACCCACGACACCTTCTACTGCGTGGTGGACCTGCACGCGATCACGGCCGGGCACGATCCGGAGGTGCTGCGCCGGCGGGTGCGGGTCTACGTGGCCCAGCTGCTCGCCGTGGGGCTGGACCCGCAGCGGTGCACGCTGTTCGTGCAGTCCCACGTGCCGGAGCACGCGCAGCTGGCCTGGGTGCTCGGCTGCATCACCGGCTTCGGCGAGGCCAGCCGGATGACGCAGTTCAAGGACAAGTCGGCCAGGCAGGGCGCCGACCGGGCCAGCGTCGGGCTGTTCACCTACCCGATCCTGCAGGCCGCCGACATCCTGCTCTACCAGGCCGACGCCGTTCCGGTGGGCGAGGACCAGCGGCAGCACCTGGAGCTGACCCGGGACCTGGCGCAGCGCTTCAACCAGCTGTTCGGGCCGACCTTCACCGTGCCGTCGCCGTACATCGTGAAGGACACCGCCAAGATCACCGACCTGCAGGAGCCGACGGCGAAGATGTCCAAGTCGGCCTCGGCGCCGACCGGCATCATCGAGCTGCTGGACGACCCGGCCCGCTCCGCCAAGAAGATCAGGTCGGCGGTCACCGACACCGGCCGGGAGATCACGTTCGACCCGGAGCACAAGCCGGGGGTGTCCAACCTGCTGACCATCTACGCGGCCCTCACCGGCCGCGGCGTCGACCACCTGGTCGACGCGTACGCCGGCCGCGGCTACGGGGACCTGAAGAAGGACCTGGCCGAGGTGGTGGTGGAGTTCGTCGCGCCGATCCAGCAGCGCACCCGCGGATACCTGGAGGACCCCGCGGAGCTGGACAAGCTGATGGCCGTCGGCGCCGACAAGGCCCGTTCCGTGGCGGCCGCCACCCTGCGTACCGTCTATGACCGGGTCGGCTTCCTGCCCGCCGCGGGGCGCGGGTAACGCCACGGCGGGGCCCGGCACCCGGCGCGTGCCGGGTGCCCAGGAGTTCGGCGCATCGCTCGGCAACGAGGCCGGGCCTGGAGCGGAGCATGGTGCACACTCAGCGGTCGGACGTCGCCCCGGACCCGGCGACGGCGCGCATCGGGGTTGCCGTGGACATCCCGGAGCCGTGGGGCTCCCGGCTGACCCGGCGCCGGGCCGAGGCGGGCGACCCGCTGGCCGCCGTGATGCCCGCCCACCTGACGCTGCTCAGCCCGACGGAGGTGCCGGCCGACGCCCTGCCGCGGATCGAGCGGCACCTGGCCGAGGTGGCCGCGGTCCACCGGCCGTACCCGCTGCACCTGCGGGGCACCGGCACCTTCCGGCCGGTGACCGAGGTGGTGTTCGTGGCGGTCGCGGCCGGGGCGGACCAGACCCGGCGGCTGGCGGCGGCGATCGGCGGCGACCCGCTGCTGCGCCGGGACACCCGGTTCCCCTACCACCCGCACGTGACCGTGGCCCACGACGTGCCGACGGCCGCGCTGGACGCGGTCCACGCCGACCTGGCCGACTTCTCCGCCCGCTTCACGATCACCGGATTCACCCTGTTCTCCCAGCGCGCGCCGGACCGCTGGGAGCCTCGGCGGGAGTTCGTGCTCGGTGGGTGAGCGCCGGGCCGGTGGGCTGGGTGGCGCGGTGGCCGCGGCCCGGCGGCGGTGGCGCCCGCTCGACCGCGGCTGGCTGGCCTACCTGCGCTACCAGGAGGTCTCCGGTCCCCGGCTGGCCGCCGCGTCGGCGTACTACGGATTCTTCGCGGTGTTCGGGCTGGCCCTGGTGGCCTACGCGGTGCTGGGCTACCTGCTGGAGTACGACCTCGACGTGCACGTGGCGGTGGACGGCTTCCTGGCCCAGAACCTGCCCTGGCTGGAGCCGGCCGCCATCCGCGGCAGCCGCCAGCGGGTCGGCCTGGTGGGCCTGGCCGGTCTGGTGATCACCGGGGTGACCTGGATCGAGGCGATCCGATCCGCGCAGCGGCTGATCTTCGGGGTGACCGAGCAGCCCGGCCACCCGGTGGTCCGCTGGTTGCTGGACCTGGGCGTGCTGGTCGCCCTGCTGGTGCTCCTGGGCGCCTCACTGGTGGGCGCGTACGCGCTGGAGTGGGTGCTGGCCTGGCTGTCCGGCGGCCCGTCGCCGCTGCTGACCGCGGTGTCGTGGGCGCTGGCCGTGGTGGTCAACCTGATCCTGGCCGCCGCCCTGCTGGGTGGGGTGCCGCGGCTGCGCCTGCCGGCCCGCCGGCTGCGCTGGCCGGTGTTGCTGGTCGGCATCGGCCTGACCCTGGTCAACAGCGTCGGGCAGGCGCTCGTCGCGCTGGTGCGCGGCAACGCCGCGTACTCGGTGGTGGCCGGCGCGGTGGGCGTCCTGATCTACCTGTACGTGGTCAACCAGCTGTTGCTGTTCGGCGCGGCGGTGGCGGCCACCAGCGCGCACGGCGAGGTGGTGGACCTGGGCACCTGGCGCCGCCGCCGGCCCGACCCGCACTGAGCCGCGGCGCCACCCACCCCACCTGTCTC
>DATMJT010000423.1:0-8087 GCA_035553735.1 Pilimelia sp. | reverse complement strand
CCAGGTGCGGCAGGGCATCCAGGCGCGCAGCGAGTCCGACGCCGAGCGCACCCTCGCCGAGCTGACCAGCCAGGACCCGGCCAACCCCAACCGGCGGGCTCGGCACCGGCCGGCACGGCTGCCGCCGGTTGGGGTTGGCCGGGTCCTGGCTGGTCAGCTCGGCGAGGGTGCGCTCGGCGTCGGACTCGCTGCGCGCCTGGATGCCCTGCCGCACCTGGTCCTGCGCCACCGAGGTCAGCTCGTCCAGCCGGGTCTGGCTGGTCTCGTGCACCCGGGACAGGTCCAGGCCGGCGACCTGGCCCGGCACGCCCTGGAAGACCGCGAGCCGGCCGTCCTCGGTCGCGCCCACGTAGTACTGGGCCTGGGTGTACCGCCAGCCGCCCCACAGGCCGCCGGCCAGCAGCCCGAGCAGGCCCAGCACCAGCAGGGCCGCCCGCACGGGGTGCCGGCGGGGCCGGTCGCTCTCGTCGTCGCGGGCCGCGGCGGCCCCCTCGGGCGGGGAGTCACCGCCCGGGCGGCCCGCCGCGGTCAGCGCCGAGGCGCGGGCGGCGGGTGTGGAGTCGTCGGCGGCCGTCGCCATCCCGCGGTCGCGGGCCGCCGCCCCGCCCACGATCGGCGCCTGCTCGACGATGTCCTGGTCGGTGGCGTCGGCCACGATGACGGTGATGTTGTCCGGGCCGCCGCCGCGCAGCGCCAGGGCGACCAGCCGCTCCACCGCCTGCGCCGGCTCGGCGTACTCCCGCAGGGTCTGCGCGATGGTCTCGGCGCTGACCACGCCGGAGAGGCCGTCGCTGCAGATCAGGTAGCGGTCGCCGGGGCGCACCTGGCGCACCGAGTAGTCGGGGTCGATGTCGCGGCCGTCCAGTGCCCGGGTCAGCAGGGAGCGCTGCGGGTGGCTGCTGGCCTCCTCGGGGCTGATCCGGCCCTCGTCCACCAGCATCTGGACGTAGGTGTCGTCCTTGGTGATCTGCGCGAACTCGCCGTCGCGCAGCAGGTAGGCGCGCGAGTCGCCGATGTGCACCATGCCGATCTTGCTGCCGGAGAACAGCGTCGCGGTCAGCGTGGTGCCCATCCCCTCCAGCTGGGGGTTGGCCTCGACCGTGTCGCGCAGCTGCTGGTTCGCGGTCTCCACCGCGTGGCGCAGCGCGTCGACCAGGGCGTCGCCGGGCACGTCCTCGTCCAGGTGCGCGAGCGCCCCGATGACGATGTTGCTGGCGACGTCACCGGCGGCCATGCCGCCCATGCCGTCGGCCACGGCGAGCAGCCGTGGCCCGGCGTAGACGGAGTCCTGGTTCCCGTCCCGGATGAGGCCGCGGTCGCTGTGTGCGGCGTAGCGCAGGGTCAGAGTCATGGCCGTAACTCAAGAGACGTGCGGCCGATGCGGATCGGCACGCCGAGGGGGACGGGGGTGGGACCGGTGACCTTGGCACGGTCCAGGTAGGTGCCGTTGGTGGAGCCGAGGTCCTCGATGAACCACTGCCCGGAGCGCGGCACCAACCGGGCGTGCCGGGCCGAAGCGTAGTCGTCGGTGATGACCAGAGTCGAGTCCTCCGCCCGCCCGATCGTGATCGGGGTCTCGCCGAGCGTGATCCGGGTGCCGGCGAGCTGGCCGGCGGTCACCACCAGCTGGTTGGCCGCCCGACCACGCTTCACCTTCGCCGGCCGGGCGCCGGGCATGGCGGCGCCCACCCCCCGCGGCGCGGCGACCAGCCGGCTGGCCTTGGCACCCGCGAACAGGTCGCGCCGGATCACGCCCACCACCGTGAACACGAAGATCCACAGCAGGATGAGGAACCCGAACCGGGCGACGGTGAGGACGATGTCGGGCAAGGGGCTAGCCGTCCACTCGGAACGTGAGCGTGGTGGTGCCAATCTGGATCATGTCACCGGGGCTGAGCGCGACGGCCGAGACGCGCTGACCGTTCACCATGGTGCCGTTGGTGGAGCCGAGGTCGGTGAGGACGACCTGGGCTCCGTCGAAGTCCAGCCGGGCGTGCCGCCGCGAGATGCCCACGTCCGGCAGGCGCAGGTTGGCCTGGTCGCCGCGGCCGATCACGGTGGAGCCCATCTGCAGCGGGTAGGTGCGCCCGTCCCCGGAGACCAGCAGCACGCTGCGGCCGCCGCCGCCCGGGGGGCCGTAGCCGCCGGGGGCCTGGTGGTAGTTGCCGTAGCCCGGCTGGGCGTCGTAGGCCTGCTGCGGCACCGGCGCCACGTCACCGCCGGTGTAGACCTCCGCGGTGACCCGGAACATGCCGGTGTCCAGCCCGTCGCCGCGCTCGATCTCGACGATCACGTCGCCGTACACCGTCCAGGCCTGCTCGCCGATGAACTCGGCCTGGGACTGGGCCAGCTCCTGGGCCAGCGCGGCCGCGTACGGGGCCAGGCGGCTGTGGTCGTACGGCGACAGGTCGATGACGTACCGGTTGGGCACGAGCGTGCGGCCGCCGGCGAGGATCGCCTTGTGCGCCTCCGCCTCACGCTGCATGGCGTTGAGGATCTCCACCGGGTGGACGACCCCCTTGAACACCTTGGCGAAGGCGCCCTCGACCAGGCCTTCCAACCGCTTCTCGAAGCGTTGCAGCACACTCACCGGCTCCTCCTCGGGTTCCGAGGACATGATGGTATCCGGCAACCGCACTCGCAGTCTCCGCGCGATCGCCGACGCGGCGCCGTGGCCTGCGCGACTGCGCGCCGACCGGCCGTGCTACTCTTCCCAGGCGTCGCGGAGGGGTAACCTCTTCCGCACGGATGTCCGCGTCCTGCGGCTCGGTCGGGTCCATCCCGTCCCGGGCGGCAGCGCCAGCGGCATCTGCATCTGCCGGGGAAGTGGCGGAATGGCAGACGCGCACGGTTCAGGTCCGTGTGCCCGAAAGGGCGTGGGGGTTCAACTCCCCCCTTCCCCACCAGCAGGGCCCTGGAGCACTGTTCCAGGGCCCTTTTTCGCGCCGCGCTATGCTCCCCTGGCTGGTTCCCGCCCTCGTCCACCTGGAGAGCTGCGTGAGTGTTGTCCTGGTCACCGGTTCCGGCGGGCTGATCGGCTCCGAGACCGTCCGGCACTTCGCCGGGCTCGGCCTGGACGTGGTCGGCATCGACAACGACATGCGCCGGCAGTTCTTCGGCGCCGAGGCCTCCACGGCCTGGAACGTGCTGCGGCTGACCAGCGAGCTGGGCGAGGCGTACACCCACCACGACGTGGACATCCGCGACCGGGCGGCGCTGGCCGGGATCTTCCGGCGGTACGGCCGGGACATCGCGCTGGTGGTGCACACCGCGGCCCAGCCGTCCCACGACTGGGCGGTGCGGGACCCGTTCACCGACTTCGACGTCAACGCCACCGGCACGCTCAACGTGCTGCAGAACGTGCGTGAGCACTGCATCGACGCGCCGTTCATCCACTGCTCCACCAACAAGGTGTACGGGGACCGCCCCAACCGCCTGCCGCTGGTGGAGCTGGCCACCCGCTGGGAGATCGACCCGGCCCACCCGTACGCGGACGGCATCACCGAGGACATGCCGATCGACGCCTGCCTGCACTCGGTGTTCGGCGCCTCCAAGGTGGCCGCCGACGTCATGGTGCAGGAGTACGGGCGCTACTTCGGCATGAAGACCGCCTGCTTCCGGGGCGGCACGCTGTCCGGGCCGGCGCACGCGGCCACCGAGCTGCACGGCTTCCTGGCGTACGTGATGCGCTGCAACATGGAGCGCCGCACGTACAAGATCTTCGGATACCGGGGCAAGATGGTGCGCGACGCGATCCACTCCCACGACGTGGTGACCGCCTTCGAGGCGTTCTTCCGGGCGCCGCGCTCCGCGGCGGTCTACAACCTGGGCGGCGGGCGCCACTCCAACTGCTCGCACCTGGAGGTCTTCGCCCTGGCCGAGCAGATCACCGGCCAGGAAATGATCACCGAGTACCAGCCGGCGAACCGGGTCGGCGACCACCAGTGGTGGATCGGCTCCAACGCCGCGTTCCAGGCCGACTACCCGGACTGGAAGCACGTCTACGACGTGCCCATGATCCTCCAGGAGATCTACGAGGCCAACGTCGAGCGGTGGGTGCCGTGACCGGCGGCCGAAGCCGGCGGCCGAAGCCGGCGGCCGGGCCCGACCGGCCGCCCCCGCCGGGGGCGACCGTGATCGACCGGGGCAAGTGCAACGTGCTCGGCGTGCTGGTCGACGCCGTGGACTATGAGGCCGCGACCGCGCGGGTCCTGGCGGCGGCGCGGCAGGGCCGCCCGCTGGCGGTGACGGCCCTGGCGGTGCACGGGGTGATGACCGGCGTGCTGGACCGGGCCCACAACGCCCGGCTCAACGGCTTCGACCTGGTCACCCCAGACGGCCAGCCGGTGCGCTGGGCGCTGAACCTGCTGCACGGCGCGGGACTGACCGACCGGGTCTACGGCCCCACCCTGACCCTGCGGGTGCTGGCCGGCTGCGCCGAGGAGGGGCTGCCGGTCTACCTGTACGGCTCCACCCCGCAGACCCTGGACCGGCTGGTGCCGGCGCTGCAGGCGCAGTTCCCCGGGTTGAAGATCGCCGGGGTGGAGCCGTCGAAGTTCCGGGCCGTGCGCCCGGGTGAGGCGCGCGAGATCGCCGGCCGGATCCGCGACTCCGGCGCCCGCCTCGTGCTGGTCGGCCTGGGCTGCCCTCGCCAGGAGGTGTTCGCGTACGCGATGCGCCCGCTGCTGGACGCCCCGCTGCTGGCGGTGGGGGCGGCGTTCGACTACCACGCCGGGCAGCTGCGCCATCCGCCGCCGTGGATGCAGCGGTACGGCCTGGAGTGGCTGTGGCGGCTGGGCCTGGAGCCGCGCCGGCTGTGGCGGCGCTACGTGCTGCTCAACCCCGCCTACCTGGCCCGGCTCGGGGCGCAGAAGGCGCGGCTGTGGCGGGCCACCCCGCCGGAGCCGGCGACCGACCCCCCCGCCACCTTCGCCGTCTGAGCCGCACCTTCGTCGTCTGAGCCGTGCCGTGGGGCACGGGACGCAGGAGCCCCGGCACGTGACGCGCGCCGGGGCTCCGGCCGACCCTCCCCAGGTCGGGCTGCGCCTGGCCGTGACCGGCCAGCGTCCGGGCTCCGAGAACCGGAGGACGGTCTCACGGTAGCCGCGTGGCGCAACCGTCCGACGGGGAGCCGGCCGGATGGTCGCCCGCTCAGCAGGCGGGCTCAGCGGGCGGGCTCAGCGGGTGGGCCGGGACTCCTGGAGGTACAGCAGCTCAAGGATGCTGCGGGCGGCCTCGAACCAGCGGTCCAGCCAGCCCGGCGGCGGCATCGAGCCCTTGGGCGGAAGCTCCATGAGCAGGCCCCGCAGCAGCGGGTGGTCCACCAGCGAGCCGGAGGCCGCCGGCCAGGCCGGATCGGCGGCGGCGTCGGCGTCGAAGACCGGTTCGGTGAGCCCGCCCAGGTCCAGCGACGGCAGGCTCGGCAGCGCCGGCTGCGGCCGCACCTCCGGCTCCTGCACCAGGTGCGGGACGCCGCCGTTGCGCGGCAGCAGGTCCGGCTCCGCGACGCCGGCGGCCAGCCCGCCGTCGCGCCGCCCGGGGCGGTAGCCGGTCAGCGGCTCGGCGAACCGGTCCTGGGTGGCCGCCGAGCCGTTGGTCAGGTTCTCGGAGTTCATCGCCATCACGTGTCGTACGCCTCCGTCGCTGTCGGCTGGTCGGTCCTGCTCACCCCGGTCCGGTAGTACAACGACCGGGCCGCCACCCGGCGACGGTGCGGCGACTCAGCCGCGGTCGAACTCGCCGCCCTTGGCGCCGGCCAGGAACAGCGACCACTGCCCCGGTGTGAAGACCAGGGCCGGCCCGGCGGCGTCCTTGGAGTCGCGGACCGCCACGGCGCCCGGCACCGCCGCGATCTCCACGCAGTTGTCGCAGTTGGGACCGCTGCGCGTGCTCTTGCGCCAGATCACGCCGCTCAGGTCGGGAGGGAGCACCTCGCTCTGGACTTCCACAGTGGCTCCTTTGCCAGTCGGCCGAGCAGGGCGGTGGACTCCTCCGGGGGCAGGGCTGCCGCGCGCACCTGGTCGAAGATGAACGTGTACTTGCGGAGCTCGTCGCGCTTCTCCAGGAACAGCCCCCCGGTCGCGTTCTCGGCGTACACCACGTCCGGGTCGCCGTCCTCCGGAAACTCGAGGATGGCGAACGTGCCGTCCATGCCGGCGTGCGCGCCCGCCTCGAACGGGAGGATCTGGAGCGTCACGTTGGGCAGCTCCGCGGCCTCGCGGAGCCGGATCAGCTGGGCCCGCATGACCGCGTCGCCGCCCACCGGGCGACTCAGGACGGCCTCGTCGAGGACCGCCCAGAGAGCGATCGGATCGTCCTGAATCAATAACGACTGGCGGCCCAGTCGGACACGCACCCGCCGCTCGACCTCCGACGCCGGGATGTCGGGCCGGGCGGCCCGGATCATCGCCTCCGCGTACTCGCGGGTCTGCAGCAGGCCCGGTACCACCTGCTGCTCGTAGGCGCGCACGCTGCGGGCCGCCGCCTCCAGCCCCACGTAGGCGCCGGTCAGCACCGCGCTGTACGGGTGCCACCACCCCTTCTGCCGGGCCTCCCGGGAGATCTGGACCAGCTCCTCGGCCTCGGCGCCCACGACGCCGTAGATCTCCAGCATGTCGCGCACGTCGCGCGGAGTTGCGGTGGTGTGGCCGGTCTCCACTCTGGAGATCTTGCTCGCGGAGCACTCCAGCCGGTCGGCGACCGCCTCGATCGTCACTCCGGCCGCTTCCCGGCGACGGCGCAGCTCGGCGCCCAGCCGGCGGCGTCGGATGGTGGGACTCCGACGCTGGGTCACCACCACCTCCGTCAGTCCGCCGGGCGCCCGCCGCCGCGCGGCGGCACCAGTGTGCCGCCGGCACCGCTGGCACATCAAGCACCATTCACGCCCCGCCCCGGAAGTGTGGGATGGCCGCCGTGCAACTTGCATTGATTCCGTTCGTGGTGCAGGCTTTGGGTATGGCACAGATCACGGACAGCGAGCGAAAGTCCGGCAAAGAGGTGCCATAGGCCAGAGGAACCTGCACAATGGGTGGGTTGCCCGGTACCCCCTGCAGTCGCCGGGTGGCGCCCCGCCGGCGGACAACGATTCGGACGACCGCTCAACTTCGGGGCCGCAGCGCTCCGTGGCCGACACCCGAGCGGTACGCCGACTCGCGCCACGGTGGCGGGTGCGCTACCACGAGAGTGGGACTGGTCGGGCGGTCCAGATTCGCCGCTCCGGCGGGCGCGGCCACGGTTCGTCCGGCCGATGCGCGCCGGTCGGTCAGAGTGCGCGGCGCGCCACGGGGGACGGCCGCATCAGGCAACCCGCGATGGCGTGGACAGGAGTGGATGGTGTTACCCCGATCCGGTGACGTTCTCCAGGTGACTCGGGCCGCGAGCGTCCAGTTCGCCGACCCGCTTCTCTTCCGGGTGATCCGGGTGCACGACTGGCCCACCTACGACGGGTGGGTGTGGTTGGACGGCTACGAGCTCAACGCCGCTGGCGACGCCGTCGAACGCCGCTCGATCTTCGTTCAGGTCAACGGCCTGCGCCAGCTCCAGAGCCGCCCCGACGTGCGGACCCGCAACGCGCGCCGTCCGGGCGCGGCGAACGTGCCGGTCCGGGTGCGCTGATCGTCTGACCTCCGGGCGCGCTGACCTACGGGGTCGCGGACGCGGTGGGGACGGCGGAGCCGGTCGGCTCAGGCGCGGCGGTGGTCCGCGGCGCCGCCGCGACCACCAATGTGATCTTGCTGTCCGGGGCCACCTGGCTGCCCGGGGCCGGATCCGCCTCGATCACGGTGCCGGGCACGGCGTCCCCGGTCGGGCGGTACGAGAGGCGGTAGGCCAGGCCCCGCTCGGCCAGCAGGGCGCGAGCCTCCTCCAGCGGCCGACCCACCACCGGCGGCACCGCCACCGGTGCCGGAGCGGTGGTCGCCGGCGGGTCTGCGCTGGTCGGCGCTGCGGAGGTGGGGTTGGCGGGCGCCGAGGACTCCGCCGCGGTGGCGGCCGCGGTCGTCGGAACGCCTCCTGGCTCCTCGGCGTCGGACGCGTTGGTGATCAGCCACAGGCCGTAGCCGAGCACGGCCAGCAGGAGCAGCGCGATC
>DATMJT010000422.1:0-3840 GCA_035553735.1 Pilimelia sp. | reverse complement strand
GTGGTGGGCGACCTGGCGGGTGAGCCGGTCGATCTCGGCGTCCAGGGTGCCGAGGGTCGGCGCGCTCTGCTGCAGCTGCTGCTCGCTGGTGGTGATTGTCTCGGTGAGGGCGCGTCGGCGGCTGCGGGCCCACCGCGGCAGGGCGTCGAGCTCCTCGCGGGTCTGCCGCAGGGCGCGGTGCAGCGCGTCGCGCTCCGTGCGCAGCTGCTCGCGTTCGCCGCGGCACTGCTCGAGCTGCCGAACGGCCCGGGCGTGCTCGGCGGACAGCGGCCGGGTCTGCCGACGCTGGGCTTGCTCCGCGACCCGCTCTCGGGCCGCGGCCCGCTCAGCCGCACGCTCGTTCTGCCGGGCCATGTGTGCGGCCTGGGTGCGGGCGTGCTCGAGCGCGGTGTGCGCGGCGTCCTGCGCGCCGCTCCGGCCGAGCGCGGCCTGCAGCTCCCGCACCGCCCGCTCCTGCGGATCGACCTTCCCGTGCAGGGGATCCCGCGGGTGGGGGTGGCCGTGGTGGACGTCGTCGGTGCTGGCGTCGGGGGTGATGTAGGCGTGGTTGCCGTGCCGGCCGCGGGTCATCGCCACATACAGGTGCTCGCGGTCCATCCCGGGCCGGACCAGCACGACCCCCACATCGGCGGTCGCACCCTGGGCGGCGTCGATGGTCGACGCCCAGCCGTACTCCACGTGCTCCGCCAGATAGGAGGCGGGCAGCACCGTGCGGCCCCGTCCGGTCAGGTCCTGCACGATCAGGCACTCCTGCGGCCCGGGACCCAGCACCTGGAAGCGGTCGCCGTTGCGGACATGCCCGTCGCCGACACTGAGCCGGCGGTCGTTGCGCCGGGTCCGCAGCACGTCGCCCGCCTGCCAGTCCCGACCTCCCGCCGCGGTGACCGGGCCGGTGATCTGGCCGGCCGCGAGCGCGGCGGCGCGGGCGAGAGCGTTGAGCGCGTCGACGTCCAGCCGGGTCCGGGCCAGCATCAACGCGTCCTGCCCCTCGGCACGCGCCTCGGCCCAGTGCGCGAACACGCCATCGAGGCCGGCATCGCCGTCCTGGCACGGGTGCAGACGTCCGGCGGTGCGATAGGCCAACAGCGCATCGGCCTGGCCGTGCCGGAGCGCGAGGGAGGCCTCGCGTTCCCACGGCTGGCTGAACCGGTGGATCTCAGCCAGCTCGACGCCGTGCCCAGCGCGGGCCAGGGCGGCGAGCATCCCGCCCGGCCCGTTGACCACCCCGATCTGCGCCGGGTCCCCGACCAGCACCACCTTCGCCCCCGCCCGCGCGGCCGCGCTGATCAGCGGGTCGAGGTCCAGCGTGCTGGCCATCGAGGCCTCATCGACGATCACCACCGTCCGCCCGTCCAGCGCCGCCGGCTCTCGCGCGCCGGCTGGGCTGTTGTGGTGGGTGTGCAGCCACTTCGCCAGCGTGTCGGCGGTCTCGCCAGTGGCGGCGGCGAGCTCGGCGGCGGCCCGGGCGGACGGCGCCAGCCCGACCACCCGATAGCCGGCGTCCTGCCAGGCGCGGGCGGCGGCGCCCAGCGTGCTGGTCTTGCCCGCCCCGGCCGGCGCCGTCAGCACCGAAAGCAAGTCCCCACCTGCGGCCAGGTGCAGCACCGCCCGGTACTGACTCGGATCCAGGCCTCCGTCGCGGCCCAACGGCATGAGCGCGGTGTGCGGGACCTGCCCGTAGCCGCCACGCCGGCCGCGGCCGGCCAGGTCCAGGATCCGGGCCTCCGCGGACAGGACCTGCACGGTGGCGTAGCGGGCATCGGAGGCTCGCGGCGTCACTCCGACGCTCTGCTGGCCGATCGTCACCGCCTCGTCCAGGCCGAGCGCGAGGTCGGTGAGCTCCTCGACCCGCGCGACGACCTCGGCGGCGCTCAACCCGGTCGTGGGCAGGTGCGCGGCGACCTGCCCGGCGACATCCGCGCGGGAGAACACCGCCCGCCTGGTTCCCGCCCCGTCCAGTGCGGCAGCCGCCAGCTTCGCCTGTGACACGCCGGCGTCCGCGGGCAAGACTGCATCGAGCGCGGGCAAGACTGCGTCGGGCGTGGGCAAGACTCCCGCGGTCACCTGCGGCCTGCTGCGGTCGATGTCGGGCCGGACCTGCCCGGCCGGTCGGGCAGGCCTCGAAGCCCCGGTCGGGTCGGTGGGCAAGACTCCCGGCTGCCGCCCGGCGCGCGCCAGGGCCGTCCGCAGCCGCACCGCCCGACCGATCCGGTCCGGGGTCCAGCCGACCCGGGCTGCCTCAACCTTCCAGGTCGCGTGCAACGCCGACAGCTCCGCGTGTTGCTTGCGGGCCCGGGTCTTGAGCACCGCGGTCTTGACCACCCCGATCCGCTCGGACGAGGTCAGGGTGCGGCCGAGGAGATTTTCGTACTCGGCGACTTTCGGGGCTGCTTCGGCGTCGACTGTCGCGGCGCGTTTGCTCCATACTTTCAGCAGTTCATCGGGCACCCCGGCAATGTCGGCCTGGCCGTTCTCGTTCAACTCTCGAAAGCGCACTCCCAGCCGGGAGTGCATTTCGTTGCGCAACGCGGCCTGGTAGATCATTCCGGCGCTCTTCTTGTGATGAAACAGCTCCGTGGCGTCCAGGGTGCGCCACCGACCGTCGGAGCAGCGGAGCTTGTTCAGCACCAGCGCGTGGGTGTGCAGCTGCGGGTCCCCGGCCCGGCTGCTGCGGTGGTCGAACACCGCAGCCACCAACCCGGCCGACCCGACCTGCTCGACCCCGTCCGTCCCCCGCCGGGACAGTGCGGCATGACTGTCTAGGTAGGCCAGCCCGGCCCGGACCGCGGCGCGGTGCGCCGCCATCGCCTCAGCCGCCGTCGCCGAATCACCCAGCGCCCACAGCGCACTGACGCTCTTGGGCGCAGAGAACGTCAGGTCGAAACCGGTCACCCCATCGGCCCGCCACGCCCTGCCCAGGCGGTTGCCGGCGGTCGGGTGCAGCCCGCGGGCGAACAGCGCCTCCAGCTCCCGCTCACTCACCATCGCGCCGGGGGCCAGTCCGAGCTGCTCGAGCCCGCGGCCGTGCCAGCGGCCCGGCGCCTCACCCACCCCGGCGTAGTACTCACTCGCCCCGCAGGCCACCCCGTCGGTGTAGTACCGCCACGAGCTGGTGCCGATCTTCGCCGAGCTCAACACCGCCCCCACCCCCTACGGCAACCCGGCAACCAGACCGCGCCACCGTACATTCGAAGAATGCACATGTCTGCAGCTCTGACGGGGTTGCCTGAGGGAGGTTAGCGACGGCTATGAGATTACGGAGAATGGCGGTCGTGAAAGGACAGAAGCGGCCAGCAACGGTGTTCTGAAGCGAATGCAACAATGCGAGGCTCCTCGCTTGCGCGTGTCGCGCGGCGGCGGTCTAGCGGCGGCGACGCGGTCGTGGAGGAAGGGCTGACACGGCCCGCCGCCAGCGCGCGGCGAGCCCGGCGTCGGCCGGTGGCTCGCCGCAGCACGGCGGCTTGCTCCGCTCCTCCGCAGGGACCTCGACCTCGAGCGCGTCCAGAAGCAGCGCGTGGACATCGGCCGCGGACCGGTCATAGGGGCGTACAGCCAGGATGACGACCCGGTCCGGCGCAGGCCAGGCCGTCAGCATGCGGTCGGTGCTGTGGAGGTGACGACAACACACCTGGTCCAACGGAGCCCGCAAGGCGATACCCCCGCCTCGTGACACCCACTGGCCATCAGCGCTTCGATGGCGCGCCGGGCCACTTGCGCCCGTCCGCCCCGCAGCGCCGGGGTCTGCTGCTGTGCCGTTCGCGTCAGCTCGACGTCGACGTGTGCGTCCTCGTCGTCGGCAGCAGCTCGTCCAGGCGGTTCGCGTCGAGCCGACGGACCCAC
>DATMJT010000421.1:0-4061 GCA_035553735.1 Pilimelia sp. | reverse complement strand
CGGCCCGGACCGTAGGCCGCCGCGCACGCCGCGGGCACCACCGGGCACCTGGTCGTGCTGTCCGGTACCGCCCGGGTCGGCCCCCGCGACCGGCCGCGGCTGGTCGGCGCCGGGCGGAGCCACAACTGGCCCGGGGACGTCCCGCACAGCTACGCCGCGGCCGGCGCCGACCCGGTGCTGGCCGTGCTCGTCGTGCGGTACCCGGCGGCGGACCCTCCGGGCGGCGCGCCAGGCGCGTAGCCGCCCCGGCGCACGATCGTGGCGAAGGGCTGGGCCCTGGTCGGGACGGTGCCGTCGGGTGCGTAGTAGAAGAAGGTGTCGCCCCAGCTGATCTCGGGCGAGCCGTCGCCCGGTACCGGCCGGAAGGTGCGGACACCGTCACGGGCGCCGACGAAGCTGATGATCTCGTCCTGGGTCATGTGCTCCAGCGTTACATTGAAGTGCGTGTGGAGACTTTTGGGACCGCGAGGTGAGGCATCGGGCGTGACAGGTCTCAAGTCGCGGGCCATGCGCACGGTCGATGTCGCCCGGCGCGCCGGGTGCTCCGTTCAGCAGGTTCGCAACCTCGAACGCGATGGTGTGCTGCCGCCGGCGACGCGCACGGCCACGGGCTACCGCAGCTACGGGGAGCGGCACGTACAGTCCGCGCTGGCCTACCGCGCCCTCGCGGCGGGAGCGGGCCCGACGGAGGCCAGGAGGATCCTGCAGGCCGCCCACCGGCCCCCCACCTCGCGGGTGCTCGCGCTGCTCGACGCGGCGCACGCCCGACTCGACGCCGAGCGCACGGAACTGAGGCAGGCCGAGCGGGCCGCCCAGGCGATCTCCGGCGAGCCGATCGACGAGGTGCGGGCATCGGACTCGATGGGCGTCGCCGAACTCGCCGCGGCTCTCGGCGTGCGCCCTTCGACGCTGCGGCACTGGGACGCCGAGGGCCTTGTCGTCCCCGACCGCGACCCCGCCCGAGGCGCGCGGCGGTACCCACCGGCCCAGGTGCGCGACGCCCGGATCGTTCACCAGCTGCGCCAGGCCGGCTACCGCATCGGAGCCCTGCGAGCCCTCATGCCGGAGCTGCGGCGGGCGCGTCGATCCGAGGATGTCAGCGCCGCGCTGACCGCCCGGGACGCCAGTATCGAAGCCCGCTCCAGAGCCCTCCTCGACGGCGCCGCCGCGCTCAGCGCGGTGCTCTCACTCGCCGGCTGCGCGCCCGGCGGCCCGGCCGACGCCGAACCGCAGGAGCAACGGCACGCGGCCACCTGACCGCGTCAGCGGCGGCGGGCCCCGTCGGCGGCCGGCTCCGGCTCCTCGCCGCTGCGCAGCATGGTCAACACCGCCTCCTCGACCGCCCGCCGCGCCGCCGCGTCCTCCGGCTCGGGCGCGCCGCCGAGCCGGTCCAGCGCGGCCGCGATCGTGACGCCGTCGTGGAAGAGGTCCACGACCCGCGGGTCGACGTAGGAGGCGCGGGCCACCGCCGGCGTGTTGCCGAGGTACTCCGCCACCTCCCGCATCGCCACGCCGACGGCACGCCGCCGGGCGCCGGCGGAGCGGGACCCGGCCGGCGGCGGGTCGCCGGCCGCCCGGCGGGGGCCCCGCGCGGGCGCCGACCCGGCGGGCGGCCGCCCCGCGCCGCGTCGCCCGGGCTGGCGCGCCGCCCGGGCGGCGGCCTCCAGTTCGTCCACGGCCAGCACCACGGCGGCCAGCACCGTGCCGTTCCAGGTCCGGAAGTCCTTGGCGGAGATGTCGATCCCGCTGATCTCCTTCAGGTAGGCGTTGATGTCCGCGCTGCGCACGTCGCACCAGCCGCCGCGGGTCCGGTAGGCCAGCAGCTCGGGGTGCTCGGCGCTGCGTCGCAGCAGCGGGCCGAGGACCGCGCGCACCTGCGGGTCCCGCACGTCCAGGGTGCGCTGGACGCCGCCCTTGGCGGGGTAGCAGAACCGCACGGCCCCGCGGGGCAGCGTCACGTGCTCGCGGCGCAGCGTGGCCAGGCCGAAGGTCGCCTCGTCCCCGGAGGCGTACTCCTCGCCGCCGATCCGGAAGCAGCCCACGTCGAGCAACCGCACCGCCGCGGCCAGCACCCGGGTGCGGCCCACGCCGCGCTCCCGCAGGTGCGCCTCCACGGCCTCGCGGACCCGGGGCAGGTGGGCGCCGACGTCGAGCACGTGGTCGAACTTGGCCGCGTCCCGCTGCGCCCGCCACACGTCGTGGTACCGGTACTGCCGCCGGCCCGCCGCGTCCGTGCCGACGGCCTGGATGTGCCCCCGCGGATCGGGGCTGATCCACACGTCGCGCCACGCCGGCGGGATGGCCAGGGCGCGGATCCGCGCCAGTTCGTCGCCGTCGGTGAGCACGGCGCCGGACGGGTCGTGGTAGCTGAACCCCCGGCCGCGCCGCCGCCGGGCGTACCCCGGCCGGTTCGGGTTGCTGCGTCGTAGCCGCACGCAGCTGCTCTACCCAGTCGGCGCCGGGCTAGGCGTGCCGGGTGTGCGGCGGGCAGCCGGACCGTGCCGGGGCCCGCCGGACCGCCGGCGGGCCCCGGCACGCTCAGCACGGCGCGCCGTCGGTGTGCGGCGTGGCGCTCCGCCGGTCGAGCCGGCGGGCCAGCTCCGCCCCGATCCGCGCCAGCGGCTCCGGCGCGGTCATCCCGGCGTGGGCGCAGTCGACCGGCCGCTCGGCGATCTCCCCGGTGACGAAGGGCCGCCACGCCGGGACGGGCCCGGGCATCCCGTCGGGGCGACCGGCCGTCGCGGTGAAGAACAGCAGGTCCCCGCGGAACACCTCCGGGACGAACCGGGACTGCGCCGCCACGTGGTCGGCGAACACCCGGGCCACCGCGGCGATCCCGGCCTCGCCCAGGTCGGCCAGGGGGCTGTGCGCGGCGCGCAGCACGGCCACCGCGTCGGCGGGCCGCGCCGTCCCCTCGACGGCCGGTGGCGGGAAGCCCAGCGACTCCAGCACGGCGCGCAGCGCCGCACCCTCGTCCGGCAGGGCGGGCGGCGGACCGCCCAGCGCGGCGGCCGGGTAGGCGTCCAGCAGGGCGAGCAGTGCCACCTGCTCGCCGTCGGCCTGCAGCGCGGTGGCCATCGCGTGCGCCACCAGCCCGCCGAAGGACCAGCCGAGCAGGTGGTACGGGCCGACCGGCTGGACCCGGCGGACCGCCGCCAGGTAGTCGGCCGCCAGCGGCGACACCCCGGCCGGGCGGTGGCCCGGCTCGGTGAGGCCGCGGGCCTGCAGCCCGTACACCGCCCGGTCGCCGATGTGGCCCAGCAGTCCGGAGTAGACCCAGCTGATCCCGGCGGCCGGATGCACGCAGAACAGCGGCGGCCGGTCCCCGCCCGCGCGCAGCGGGCCGGCGCGCAGCGGCAGCAGCACCTCCAGCGGGTTCCCCCCGGCGGCGCCGGCGGACGGCCCGGCGGCGTCGAGGCGGGCCGCGAGCCCCGCGACGGTGGGCGCCTCGAACAGGGCCCGGATGGTCAGCCGGGTGCCCAGGGCCTCGGCGATCCGGCCGATGACCCGGGTGGCCAGCAGCGAGTGCCCGCCGAGATCGAAGAACCCGTCGTCGACGCCGACCCGGGGCACGCCCAGCACGTCGGCGAAGATCCCGCAGAGCAGCCGCTCGCGGGCGGTGCGCGGCGCGACGTACGCCGCGTACGCGGCGGCGCTCCAGTCCGGGGCGGGCAGCGCCCGGCGGTCGAGCTTGCCGTTGGGGCTCAGCGGCAGCACCGCCAGCCGGACGAACGCCTGCGGCACCATGTACTCCGGCAGCCGGGCCGCCAGCGCGGCGCGTACCGCCTCGTCGCCGGGGCCGGCGCCCCCGCCGTCGGGGCCACTGGTGTCGGCGGCCCCGCCCCCGGGACCGTCGGGGTCGGCGGCCCCGCCCTCCGGTGCGGTGGTCGCGGCCGGGACCAGGTAGCCGACCAGGCGCGGGTCGCCGGGGCGGTCCTCGCGCACGGCGGCGACGCCCGGCACCGCGCCCAGGGCGGCCTCCACCTCGCCCAGCTCGATCCGGAACCCGCGGACCTTCACCTGGTCGTCCACCCGGCCGAGGAACTCCACCACGCCGTCAC
>DATMJT010000420.1:0-3739 GCA_035553735.1 Pilimelia sp. | reverse complement strand
GACAGCTCCCCGTCGACCGGCGGCGCCGGGGCGGCCACGGGCGGGACCGTGGACGCGGCGGTGGGGGCGGCGGCGCCGCGCTCCAGGCGCCCGTCGGGCAGCCAGCGGCCGCGCCCGTGCGGGGTCCGCCGCCCGTCGGCGGCGACGGTGACGACCGTGCCGGGGGTGCCGATCGGCGCGGGCAGGCCGTGCGCGTCGAGCACCTCGACGCGGCCACCGGCCCCGGCGTCGAGCCCGGGCACCGGCCGGGCGCCGAAGTCGGCCAGTGCGGCCGCCTCGGCGGCGTCCAGCAGGGTCGCGTCGTGGTGCGCGGAGTCGGGGTCGGCGGTCATCGCGGACAGGGCCGCCACGAAGTAGCCGCCGATGCGGTCGATCTGCGCGGCGGTGAACGCGGCGGTGTGGTAGTGCAGGCTCAGCTGGACGGCGTCGGTGTAGAAGTGCTGGGAGAACTCCGACCGGAACGCGAACTCGGTGACGGCCACCGCCCGCACGTCCAGCAGGGAGAACTCGGGCAGCTCGCGCAGCTTCTTCAGCCCGTAGAAGTGGGTGAAGTTGAAGACGGTCTCGAACAGCGGGGCCTGCGTGGCGAGGTCCTGCTTCATCTTGGCCATCGGGTAGCGCCGGTGGGGCAGGAACGCGGCCTCGGCGTCGTGCACCTGCCGGACCAGGTCCCGCCAGCTGCCCTCGGCCAGCCGCAGGCGCAGCGGCACCGAGTTGAGGAACAGGCCGGCGGCCTTCTCCGCGTCGATGACCTCCGGCCGCCCGGAGTGCTCGTAGCCGGTGAGCACGTCGGCCTCCCCGGTGACCGCGGCCAGCACCTTGACGTGCGCGGCCAGCAGCACGTTCTTCACCGGTACGCCGAGGCTGCGGGCCAGGGCGATGACCCGGTCGGACAGGCCGTCGGGCAGGTCGACGTCGTGCAGGATCACGTCGAAGGGGGCCTGCTCGTCGACCGGGCGCAGCCGCGGGATCTCGGTGAACGGGCGGTCGGCGAGCACGCCGCGCCAGAAGTCCCGGTCGGCGGCCGAGGCCAGGGCCTGGCGTTCCAGGCCGATGAAGTTGCGCAGGTGGTTCGGCACCGGGGCGCCGGTGTACTCCCCCGTGCTGCGCAGCGCGTGGTAGATCTCGAACAGCCTGGTGTGGACGAGGTTGATGCTCCAGCCGTCCAGCGCCGAGTTGTGCTGGCTGATGCTGTAGCGGTAGAGGTCGTCGCGCAGGATGTGCACGTGCAGCCGGATCAGGCCGGGGTGCTCCCAGTCGAAGGCGTGCGCCTTCTCCTGCCGCTCCCACTGCGCGTACCAGGCGTCCTGGGCGTCGTCGTCGAGGTGGCGCAGGTCGGCGATGAACACCGGCGGCGGGTCGACGGCGCGGTGCACCAGTTGCAGGTAGTCGGTGAAGCCGGACAGCCGGTAGCTGGTGCGGAAGATGGGGTTCTGGGCGACGAGGATCCGCACCGCCTCGGTGAACTCGGCCGGGTGGAACTCGCTGCGGATGAGGTAGCCGATGATGTCGTGGTACTGGGAGCTGCCCCGGGTCATCTCGCTCTGGAAGATGGTGCCGATCTGCAGCATCGACATCGGGTAGGCATCCTCGACGTCGGCGGGCAGCCGGGCCCGCTCCTCGTCAGTGATCAGCTCGAAGGGGGAGAACTCGTGCCGCAGCGTCTCCCCGGCCGCGCCGCCGGCCGCGGCGGCGTCGTCCAGGACGGCGGCCAGGGCGGCGACGGTGGGGTGGGCGAACAGCTGCTGGAAGGTGAAGTCCAGGCCGCGCTGTCGGGCGCGGGCCAGCACCGTGACGAAGTGGATGGAGTTGCCGCCGAGGGCGAAGAAGCTGTCGTGCACGCCGATGCGGTCCACGCCGAGCACCCCGGCGAGCAGGTCCGCGAGCACCCGCTCGGTGTCGGTGCGGGGCGCCTCGTAGGCGGCGGTCTCGGCGGCCGGCGCCGGCAGGGCGGCGCGGTCGAGCTTGCCGTTGGGCGACAGCGGCAGCGCGTCCAGCGCCACGATGCGGGTGGGCACCATGTAGTCGGGCAGCACGCCGCGCAGGTGGGCGCGCAGGTCCGCCTCCGCGACCGGGACGGTGGTCACCACGTAGCCGTACAGCCGGGGCTGGGCGTCGGCGTCGGTGCGCACCACCACGGCGGCGTCGCTGACGGCGGGGTGCTCGCGCAGGTGGTGTTCGATCTCGCCGAGTTCGATCCGGTACCCGCGGATCTTGACCTGGGTGTCGGTGCGGCCGAGGTACTCCAGGGCACCGTCGGGGCGGCGGCGGACGATGTCGCCGGTGCGGTACGCGCGGCGCTCGCCGGGGAACGGGTCGACCGGGAAGCGCTGCGCGGTCAGCTCGGGCCGGTGCAGGTAGCCGCGGGCCAGGCCGTCGCCGGCGATGAACAGCTCCCCGGGCACCCCGATCGGGCACTCGCGGCCCTGCGGGTCGCGCACGTAGAGGCGGGTGTTGTCGATGGGCAGTCCGATCGGGACGGTGGCCTCGTCGGCGCGGGTGCGGTGGTGGGACACGTCGACGGTGGCCTCGGTCGGGCCGTAGAGGTTGACCAGTTCGGCGTGCGGCAGCACCTGCGCGAAGCGGCGCACCTGCTGCACGGTGAGCGCCTCGCCGCTGGCGAAGACCCGGCGCAGCGAGCCCAGCCGGCCGGCGGCCCCGGTGGCGGCCACGTACTCCAGGAACGCGCCGAGCATGGTGGGCACGAAGTGCATGACGGTGACCCGCTCGCGCGCGATCGCCGCGACGATGGCCGCCGGCTCGCGTTCCCCGCCGGCCTCCAGCAGCGCGACGGCGGCGCCGTCGAGGTGCCACCAGAACAGCTCCCACACCGACACGTCGAACGAGACGGGGGTCTTCTGCAGGATCACGTCGCCGGGCCCGATCGGGTAGGCGCGCTGCATCCAGTGCAGCCGGTTCACGACGCTGCGGTGCTCCACCAGCACGCCCTTGGGTACGCCGGTGGAGCCCGAGGTGTAGATGACGTAGGCGGCGTCGGTGGCGGCGCCGTACGGCGGCGCGGGCGGGCAGTCCGCCGGGTCGGTGTCCACCGTGATGGGCAGCGCGCGCACCCCGTCGGGCAGGTCCGGGGCGTCGCCGGGGCCGGTGAGCACCAGCGCGGCGCCGCTGTCGGCGAGCAGGTGGTCCCGGCGGCTGGGCGGCAGCGCCGCGTCGACGGGCAGGTAGGCGCCGCCGGCCTTCAGGACGGCAAGGATGGCGACGAGCATCTCGGCCGAGCGCTCGGCCATGACGCCGACGACGTCCTCCGCGCCCACGCCGGCCGCGCGCAGGGTGTGCGCGAGTCGGGTGGTGGCCCGGTCCAGTTCGGCGAAGGTGAGGACGCGGCCGGCGGCGCGGACCGCGACCGCGTCGGGGGTGGCGGCCACGGTGCGGGCGAACAGCTCCGGCAGGGTCGGGCCGTCGGGGAACGGCGCGGCGGTGGCGTTGGCCGCGGCGACCACGTCGGCGTCGTCCGGGCCGGTCAGGTCCAGGTCGGCCAGCGGGGTGTCCGGGGCCGCCGCGACGGCGGTGAGCAGGCGCAGCAGCTGGTCGCCGAGGCGGGCGGCGGTGTCCGGCAGCAGCCGCGCCGCCTCGCCGCGCACGTCGAGCAGGAGGCCGCCGGCGTCGCGGCGGAAGGCGAACACGACGTCGGCGCCGGCGGCCTCCTGCTCGACGTGCGCGGCGAGGCGGCGCGGCGGTGGCGTTGGCCGCGGCGACCACGTCGGCGTCGTCCGGGCCG
>DATMJT010000419.1:0-6595 GCA_035553735.1 Pilimelia sp. | reverse complement strand
GCGGCGCGCAGCAGCCGGGCGGCCCGGCCGAGCAGGTTCTCCTCGGCCAGCCCGGGCCCGATCGGGTTGAACACCCGCACGCTGAGCCCGTCCACCCGGCCGGCGGCGCCGGCCAGCTCGATCAGCCTGGTGCCGGCCAGGTGGCTGAGGCCGTACTCGCTGACCGGGGCCGCCGGGTCGTCCTCGGCCACGGCGTGGCCGTGCGGCACCGGTCCGTACTCCCCCGCCGACCCGAGCCGCACCAGCCGGGCCGCGGGCGCCGCCTCGGCCACCGCGTCGATGAGCGCGGCGGTGACGCCGGTGTTGGCGCGGATCAGCTGGTACGCCGAGCCCACCAGCGCCCCGGTGCAGTTGATCACGGCGTCCGGGCGGGCCTGCCGGATCAACGCGGCCAGATCCGCCGGATCACCGGCCAGCAGGTCGTGGCGGGCCCGGCCCGGGGCGTCCACCTCGGACACCCGCTCGTCGGCGGACAGCAGCCGGTGCACGTGCGCCCCGATGAACCCGGAGGCGCCGAACAGCAGGACCCTCATGCGATCGCCCCGCTCCGCTCGGCGATGCGCACGAGCGCACCCACTGAACCCATGACTCGCTCGCCCCGCTCGCTCATGCCGCCGCCTCCGCCCGCGAGGGCAGCAGGATCGGCCGCAGCCGGTCGAAGTCCTGGTTGGCCGCGTCGTAGTCCTCGGGTCGGCCGATGTCCAGCCAGAACCCGTCGAACTGGTAGCCGGCCGGGTGGTCGCCGCGGTCGAGCAGGTCGAGCACGAGCTGGTCGAAGCCGAACGGGCGGCCGGGCTGGTACGGGGCCAGGGTGCGCCGGGACATTCCGTACACGCCCATGCTCACCTGGTAGGTCAGCGCCGGCTTCTCGGTGAAGCCGACGACCTTGTCGCCCTCCACGGTCAACACCCCGAAGTCGATGCTCGTGGTGCGGGTGGCCACGGCCACCGTCAGCGGCGCCCCGGACAGCCGGTGGCGGTGCAGCAGGTCGCCGTAGTCCAGGTCGGTGAGCACGTCACCGTTCATGACCACGAAGTGCTCGGGCAGCCGGTCCCGCATGCCGAACAGCGGCCCCACGGTGGACAGCGGCACCGTCTCCTCCACGTAGTCCACGCGCATGCCCCACCGGGCGCCGTCGCCGACGAACGCCTTGATCAGCGGACCCAGGTGGTTGATGGCCAGCGTCGCGGACCGGAACCCGCAGGACGCCAGCTGCTCCAGCACGATCTCCAGGATCGCGTGGCTGTCGCCGATCGGAACCAACGGCTTGGGCAGGGCCGTGGTGTACGGCCGCAGCCGGACACCCTTACCGCCCGCCAGGATGACTGCGTGCATCGTGAGGCCGCCTCCCCTTCGCTACCTGTACCGCCGGACCTGGCCGACCACCGGGGCCAGGCCGAGGACGAACAGCACCTGAAGTAGTACCGCGCTGCCAAGGAACACCGACGTGTCGGCCAACGCGCCGCCCGCGGGCCGCAGCAGGGCCCCGACGGCGGCGTGCGCGACCAGCGCAATGCCCAGGCCCGCGCACAACGCTGTGTCGCGGCCCTGACCGGCCAGCAGGAAGCCGAGGTAGTACGCCCCGGCCAGCACCGCGTGCGCGGCCGCCATGACCACGCCGGGTGCGCTCAGGTGGCCCGCGGAGTGCAGGGCCAGCAGCAGCGGCACGGCGAACACGACCACCGCGCCGCTGCACAGTGCGACGTTGCTCAGCAGCCGCAGCCACATCCGCACGGCGAACTCGGCCGGGTAGCGCACCCGGCGCAGCAACGCCCGGCCCTGCTCCGCGAAGCGCCGGGCCCGCCACTCCACCACGCCCATCGCCGCGATCAGCGGTCCGGCGGCCAGCGCCACGTCCAGGTGGCCGAGCACGTACCGGTGCTGGGCGTGCAGCAGGTAGGCGGCGGACAGCGCCGCGTACAGCACCGCCCAGCCGAAGCCCGGGCGCTCGGCGGGGCTCGGCAGCACGGCGGCGAGCCGCCCGCGGGTGCGGGCCCGGGAGGGCCCGTCCCCGCCGAGCCGCTCCGCGCCCGGCTTCGCCGCCTCCGCCCGCGCGGCCGCGGCGCGCTCCGCCGCGGTGTCACGCACCCGCAGCGTCTCGCGTACACCCACCGCGAACGCCGCCAGCACCGACGCCGCGGTGACTGCCAGCGCCGCCGTGCGGACCGACGGACCCACCAGCAGGTACGCCGCGCCGCCGGCCACCGCGGGCAGCATCGCGACCAGCAGCAGGCCCTCGCGCTTGTAGAACATCAGCAGGGTGCTGGCCATCTGGTAGGTCATCTGGCCGGTGGCCAGCGCGACCAGGCCCAGGCCGCCGTCGGCGCCGGGGGTCAGCGCCCCGCCGGCCACCACGGCCGTGCCGAGCAGCGCGGCGGCCGGGATACCCGCCGCGGCGGCCACCCGCAGCACCCGACCGGCCGCCGCGGGGTCCCCCGCGCCCAGCCGCCGGTACGCCAGCCAGCTCGCCCCGCCGGCCCAGATCCAGCCCAGCGCGCCGGCCAGCACCAGGCCGGCGACGAGCGACCGGGTGCCCACCGCGTTGAGCACCGCCGGGAACGCCGCGGCGGGCAGCAGGTAGAGCACGCCGTGGCTCACCTCCCGCCCGGCCACCTGCCAGGCGGGCCGCTCGCGCGGCGGGTCGACCGGCGGCGCGCCCGGATCCAGCCGGCGGAACACCTCCTCGGCCAGCGCGAACACGTCCGTGTAGCCGTAGGCGCTGCGGGCCAGCCGGTCGGTGATGCCGTCGGCCTCCAGGCGCGCGGCGACCTGGAGGGCGTCGACCGCGTGCGCCACGGCCGGGCGGATGCGCTCTGTGAGCTCGTCCACCGGGTCCACGGCCAACCGGGGCAGCAGCATGGTGGCGCCGCCGGTGTCCCCCGGGCGGGGGATCACCATGGTGGCGTCGCTGGCCACCGCCCGCGCCGCCGCCATGAGGGGACGCACCGTGCGGTCCGACGGGGAACCCACCGTCACCCCGCCCCCGCCGTGGCGCGGTGTACCCGGGCGCGGCCGCGGGCTCGCGGCACCCGGTGGTGGCCGCCGGTGTTGGTCTCCCGCACCGGGCTGTGCTGCCGCGGCCGGGGCACCGCCAGTCGGCTGCCCGAGTCGCCGGCGTCGAGCACCAGCTCCTCGTAGACCTGCCGGTACGCGCTCAGGGAGCGTTCCAGGGTGAAGTACTCCAGCACCCGCTGCCGGGCGGCCACCCCCAGGCGGCGGCGGCGGTCGTGGTCGGTCAGCAGCTGCACGCAGGCGTCGGCGATGGCCGGCACGTCCCGCGGGGGCACCACGATGCCGGTGTCGGCCACCGCCTCGGAGACCCCGCCCACGTTCGTGGCCACCACCGTGCGGCCGCACGCCATGGCCTCCACCACGGTGTACGGGAAGCCCTCGGAGATGCTGGTGAGCGCCACCAGGCTGCCCGCGTGGTAGGCGTTGACCGGGGTGTCCACCCGGCCCTCCAGGCTGGCCACCCCGACCAGGCCGAGCTCCTCGATCAGGTTGAGGCACGCGTCCCGGTACGCCTCATTGCCCTTGGGGGTGCCGCCGTAGATCTTCAGGACCGCGTCGGGAACCTTCTCCCGCACGAGGGCGAACGCCCGGATCAGGGTCAGGATGTCCTTGAGCGGGTCGATCCGGCCCATGAACGACACGGTCGGCACGGCCGGCTCCCCCGGCGCGGCGACGAACTCGTCCGGCGACACGCCGTTGTACATGGTCCACATGCGCTCGGGGTCCGCGCCGTTGTGCAGCTGCCAGCGCCGGTTGTAGCTGGAGTGCGGGGCGAGCGTGTCGGTGATCAGGTACGCGGCGCCGGCCAGCGCCCGGAAGAAGCTGAGCACCAGGACCTTGACCGCGTGCGGGGCGTCGTCCTCCAGGTAGGAGATGTACCGCTCGCGCAGGTAGATGCCGTGCTCGGAGAGCACCATCGGGGTGCCGTAGCGCCACTTGGCGGTCATCCCGACCAGCGTGGCCAGGCCGTTCATCGAGGCGTGCACGACGTCGGCGCGCACCGGCTCGGCCGCCAGCGGGCGCAGCATGTGCGCGATCAGCCAGGCGGCCTGGTAGGCGTCGTCCAGCGTCAGGTGCTCGGCGGAGTCGGCGCGGATGGCGTGCCAGGCGTCCATCATGGCCGTCAGCGCCTGGTTGGAGGTCAGCGCGTCGGGCAGGTCGCCGCCGCTGGCGGCGTACTCGTACAGGCCGCGCAGGGACAGCAGGAACCGGCTGCGCCCGACCGCGGCGGTGTCCGAGCGCGGCTGCACCGGGGTGAGCAGCCCGGCCAGGAACGCCTCGTACGCGGGCTTGAAGGACCGGCCGGGGCGGCCGCGCCCCATCGGGCGCGGCCCCCACAGCGGGATGGAGCGGATCTCGTCCAGGTTCTCCGGGCTGGGCCACACCTGGCGCTCGGTGCCGTCGACGGTGAGCGCCACCATGGTCCAGCGGTAGTCCGACAGTCCCCGGATGAGCTGGTCGCACCAGACACTCACCCCGCCCATGGCGTGCGGGTAGGTGCCCTCGGAGACCAACGCGACCCTCACGGTCGGACGACCGGACTGAAGGTCACCGTGCCGCCGGCGGTCAGCGTGATGGGCGCGGACACCTCGGTGCCGTAGGTGCTGTGCCCGGCGGTCGCCGCGCCGCTGACCGTGACCGTGCCGGCCGCGGGCGAGGTGACGGTGACCGTGCCGGCCGCCCGGTCGTAGACCGCGGTCACCCCGGCGTTGAGCTGGCCGAAGTGGGCGTTGCGGGAGCTGGCGTACGCGCCGACGGCGGACCACTGCGGGCTGAGCAGCGGCACCTGGTAGTAGTCGTCGTAGCGGTCCAGCACCGCGTCCAGCCAGTCGGTGACCAGGGTCCGGCCGCCGCCGTAGTTACGCACGTTGGCGATGTGGAACGTGTGGGCGTACAGCGAGCCGCTGGTGACGTGGCTGAACGCGATGTCCGCCTCGTAGTCGAGCATCTCCTGGTAGGTCAGGTCGCGGTCCCAGTACGGGAAGCGGCCGTTGGGCCCGTAGAAGGAGTTGTAGAACAGCGCCTGCTCGGTGGGCGTGGTGGTGTGGTAGGCGATGTTGGTGGGCCAGTCCGGCACCACCATGACCGCCGGCTCCATCGGGTGCACGATGCCGCAGTTGGCGCACGGCGGCGCGTGGCTGGGGAACGACATGTTGCCGTGCAGGTACTTCACGCCCAGGTCCCTGGCCGCGGCCAGCAGGTGCGGGTTCGAGGCGTTGAGGCCGTAGTCGGTCGGCGGCCCGGTGTCGTCGTCCGGGTCGGGGTTGTACACGCCCAGCCCGGAGTACTCGCCGGTCTTGAGCACGTCGCCGGGGGTGGGCAGCCCGAGCGTCGCGCCCACGGCGAAGTTGGCGGAGATCTCCGCCGCGCTGGTCGGGTAGTCGGTGAAGTTCATCTCCGGGTGGGTCAGCGTGTGGTTGATCCACCGGAACTCGTTGGCCAGGCACCGGCTGGTCGCGGTGAGTGTGTTCACCCCGCCGTTGGGGTAGCAGGTGTTGCCCGCGGTCAGGTCGGCGTCCCCGCCGTTGTAGGCCAGGGTCATCCGGAAGCCGGCCGCCTGCGGGTGCTCGGCGAGCAGGGCGCTCTGCCGCAGGTGCAGGTTGTAGGCGTCGTGCCCGGAGACGTGGTAGCCCGGCTCGGTCTCCACGGTGCCGTCGTCGTGCAGGTGGTCGGCGCCGTTGAACCAGTCGTCGATGTCCACGTTGAGGAAGTGCCGGCGCTCGCCGAAGTACAGGCCGCGGCTGGCCCACCGGAACAGGCCGTAGGCCAGCAGGTGGCTCTGCAGCAGGTACTGGTTGGAGGTGAACGTCAGTGCCAGCCGCTCCCGACCGTCCGTGGAGGTGGTCAACACGCCGAGGGTGTCGGCGCCCGCGGTGAGCACCGACTGGCCGGCGCAGCCCGGCCGGACCCCGGTGCGGTAGACGTAGGACTGGGTGATCGGGATGTCGACGTCGGTGCGCAGGTAGTCGAAGACCCCGGCGCCGGCGGAGGTCAGCTGCGCCTCCAGCGGGGTGTCGCCGACCCCGCCCTCGCTGACGCCGGTGAGGCAGTAGTCCTCCGGCCAGGTGCCGTGGCTGGCGTAGAGGGTGGCCTGCCGCACCTGGTAGTCCCGCTGGTAGGCCCACAGCAGGTTCCACTCGTTGGCGTCGAGCGCGGCGACGTAGTTGCCGTTGTCGAGGTACAGCAGCATGTTGCTGGTCAGCAGGATGGCGTTGTAGCGGCCGACGCCGTCGGGGCGCACCAGCGTCTCGAGGTCCAGCGTGCCGGTGCGGCCGTAGAAGACGTCGTAGGCGGCGCCGACCCGGTCCAGGGTGCTGCGCCAGGTCGCCACTCCCCAGTCGGCCGGCTCGGTGCCCACCACGAGGGCGCGCAGCTGGACCGATCCCGGGCCGGGGGCGTTCAGCGCCGTGCCGGGGGCGGACGGCTGGCCGGCGGCCGGCGGCTTGGGCACGGCCTTCGGGGGACGGCCCGGCCGCTCGGGGCGGACCTTGCGGGTGCGGTCCAGCGGCACGCTGCCGGTGCGACGGGGCAGCGCGGAGGGCACGGTCACCGGCGGGAGGGCGACCGGCGGAAGCCCCACCAC
>DATMJT010000418.1:0-11919 GCA_035553735.1 Pilimelia sp. | reverse complement strand
GGTGTCCACCGCCGGACCGGTGCCGGACACCCCGGCGGAGCCGTCGAAGCTCACCGCCGGGCTGTCGTCCGGGCCGGTGGTCCAGGTGGCGCCGGACAGGGTGCCGGTGTTGCCGCGGCCGCTGCCGTCGGCGGTGCCCAGCGCGTGGTGGTACAGCCGGATGCGGTCCAGCCGCCCGATCCACGGCTCCGCCGCGGCGCCGGCCCACCAGCTGCGCCCGGCGGTGAGCACGCCGCCGGCCGCCCACTCGGTGGTGTGCGTGGCGGTGCCCTCCAGCACGCCGTTGACGTACAGGCGCACCTCGTCGGCGCGGTCGTCGTACACGCCGGCCAGGTGCACCCAGGTGTTGGTGGCCGCGGCGGTGGTGGACACGGCCGTGTCGGAGGTCGGCGCGGCGACGTCGGACTGCGGCAGCCGCAGCTCCCACCGGTTGCTCTGGTGTTTGAGCACGAAGCCGCTGCTGGTGGTGCCGGGCAGGCTGACGGCGGCCCGGGCGGCGGTCGCGTCGGTCAGGTACACCCACGCCGCGACGGTGAAACTCTCGTCGGTGCGTACCCCGGCCGCGGCCCCGGTGACGTGGTCGTCGCCGCTGAAGAGGCCGGCGTTGCCGCTGTAGCCGGACGCGGTCCAGTAGCTCGTCCCGGTGAACGTGCCCGGGTTGTTGTGGTGGGAGCTGTCGGCCACCGAGGCGCCGGAGTTCTCCTCGAACTCCCACGCGGTGACGGGCGTGTGGTAGACCGCGGCGGCCTCCGCGTCGTCCAGCGCGCGGCGGAACACCCGCACGTCGTCGAGCTGGCCCAGCCACTGCTCGGCCAGCGCGCCGGCCAGCCAGGCGCGGCCGGCGAGCAGGTTCGCCCCGGCGTGCCACTCGGCCGTCTTGGCGGTCCCGGCGCCCTGCCGGGCGCCGTCGACGTACAGCCGGAGCTGGTCGGCCGGGTCGTCGTAGACGCCGACCAGGTGCACCCAGGTGGCCGGGGTTGCGGCCACGGTGGAGGTCACCTGGTCGACCGTCGGCGAGGACACGTCCGTGCGGGCGGCGGCGAACGCCCACCGCCCGCTGCTGTGGTAGCGCAGCGCGAAGGCGCTGGTGTTGGCGCCCCGCTGGCTGACCGCGGTCCGGTTGGCGCCGGTGGCCGCGAGGTTGACCCACGCGGCGATCGAGAAGCTATCGTCGGTGCGCACCGGCGCGGTGGCCTGCACGTAGCCGGTGCCCGTGGTCACCGAGAGGGCGCCACCGGCCGGGCCCGCCGCCCAGCCCACGTTGGCGCCGGTCAGCGTGCCGGGGTTGGCCGCGCCGGAGGCGTCCGCGACCGTGCCGCCGGAGCCCTCGTCGAACCGCCACCAGGTCGCCGGGCCGTCGGTGCGGCCCTGGTAGACGCCGGGCCGGTTGTTGCCCGAGGAGTCCGCGGCGGCCGGCGCGGCGGCCGCGGACTGGGCCTCCTCGCCGCGGTGCTGGAACAGCGGCCCGTCGGCGCCGACGGCGTCCGGGTAGGTGGGGAAGGTGGCCGCGGCCGCGAACACGTTGCCGGGGGTGCCGGCCGTGTGGCCGAACGCGGCGTAGCTCAGCGGCACGACCACGCCGGCCAGCACCGCCGCCATGATCATGCGGCGGGTCGGGCGGTGGGTCCGGGGCCCGCCGCGCCGCGCGCGGTGCCGCCCGGCGGCGAACAGCACGGGGCGCCGCCGCACCCCGCGGTACGACGGCTCGCGTGCGCGCCGCCATTCGATGGCTACCACCGGTCCTCACGCAGTCGTCACCCCGTCCCATCGGCCGGGCGGCGCCGTAGCTCAACGGCGCACGGGCGTGCTCCTCCGCCGACCGGCCGACCCCATCGGGGTGGAAAAGGGGGCAAACAGACCCGGCGGGTCGGATCGTGCGGCGCGGTCTCCGCTGGCGGCGAGGGCGGCCGGCGGCACCGCGCGGCGGCCGCGGCCGCCGCGTACCGGCTCCGGCGTGGTCACCCGGCTATCGATGCGGCGACGGGCAGCGCGGCAGCCGTGGCGACGAGCAGGTCGGGCAGGGGTGCGAGCATGGCCGCCCGCCACCACCGGCTCCGGTAATCCCACCGGTCGCCGAGGACGTAGTAGGCGATCAGCATCTTGACCAGGTGGATCGCGCCGAGGAAGAAGATGACAAAGAGCACCAGGTCGACGGCGAACAGCACCGGTTGCTTCGCCGGCCCGCCCAGCGCCGACACGGGAATCGACACGACCAGGGAGGTGGCGAACGCCACCCCGAGCGTGACGAACCAGGTCGCCATCCGGGTCAGGTGCCGCGTCGCCAGGTCGGCGACGTCCTCACCCGCCAGAGTCACCGACCCCAGCACCTCGTCGCGGCGCTTCCGGGGCGTCGATCCCGGGAGGGCGAGCAGCGCCGCGATCGGACGGGCCAGCCAGCGGGCCGGCCCCAGCACCAGGTCCAACCGGTGCGCTCCCTCCTCGTGCGCCGCCGGTCCGTCCGGCGCCGCGGACGGTGCGGTCTCAGCTCGCGGCGACGGCGGCCAGCGTCACCGCGACGATGACGTCCGGGGTCTGCGCGAGCATGACCGCCCGCCACCACCGGCGGCGGCGGTCCCACCGGTTCTCCAGGAAGTACGTGGCGACCAGCGCCTTCAGAAAGTGGATGCACGCCATGAAGAAGACGAAGAAGGCGATGAAGGCACCCGCGGTAATGGCGCCGTCCAGGATCGCGGTGTCACCGTCGCCGGTGGCCAGTGCCGTGCCGAAGGTCAGGAGCACCCATGCGGGGAACGCGAAGGCCAGCATGATGCCCCACATCGTCGCCCGGGTGAGGTGACGGAGCCAGAGGTCATGGGCGTCGGCGGCGGCCGAGGTCATGCTCCGCACGACCTCGGCCCGCCGCTGCTCCCTCGTCCTGCCCTCGACGTCGAGCACGCGGGCCACCGCGCCCGAGAGCCAGCGTGCCGGCAGGGCCAGGAGATCCATCGCTCACCGTCTCGGGAGGGTCGGGTATCGGGTCAGTACAGCCGGCCCCAGCGGGACACCCGCGACCTGGAGCACCAGCTCTGGTACTTGCAGGCGGTGTACCCGGATGCTACCGGGTAGGCGATCCGCCGGTCCCAGCGGTTCCACCGCGCCTGGTGCCACCGGTGCCGCTTGGCGTTCGACCGGTGCCGGTTCATGTTGTTGAGGACCTTGCGCTTGTCCTTGCGGGCGCCGCGGTAGCCCTTGTACCTCGGGATGGTCTTGCCGACACCCTTGGCGGATCGGGTGGACCGCCAGGCCCGGAAGCCGCGGCCTGCCGCGCCGGCGCCTGGAATCGCACCGATGACGTCGAAGGCTGCTGCGCCGTAGCGCCGGTTGCGAAGGTTGTTCGCCGCCGAGTACAGCGAGAACCCGATGGCGGCCGCGCCGGCGATCGCGTTGATCGGTGGCGGGGTGAACATCGCGATGGTGCTGCACACCAGGGCGGGGTTGTTCTTGACGAAGTTCCACGCCCCCTTGGCCGCCTTCTTGACCCGGCCCCAGAAGCGGCCGTCCAGGTCGACGCAGTTGACCGGGTCCTGGGAGCAGTAGTCGTACGGGTTGGCGTTGCCCCCGTCCACCGGGTCGACCTGCAGGAACCGGCCGAGCGTCGGGCTGTACAGCCGAACGCCCATGAGGATCACGCCGCCGAGTGCCTCGGCCGAGCGCTGCTTGCCGCCCAGCCAGCCGTAGCGCTGCGCCGACTGGCCGGCGACCGGGGCGCCGAACTCGTCGTAGTCGAACAGCTCCGGTTCGGCGAGCGAGGTGTCGACGGTGGCGGCCACGTCGCCGTGCAGGTTGGTCAGGCTCAGCCGCACGTCGCCGCTGGCCGAGGTCGTGGCGATCAGGTCGCCCTCGGGCAGCGCCACCAGCCGGGTGAGGGCGCCGCTGGCGGTGTCCTCCACGATCCACCGCGGCTCGTCGGAGTCGTCGCCGTAGTGGTTGCGCCGCGACGCGGTGCCGGTCCACTGCCCGTTGACCAACTCCTCGGTGGTGAACGACGTCGGCCGGTCGGCCGGGTCCAGCGTCCAGGTCTGCCGGGCGTCGTCCAGGGTCTGCCGGTGCACCAGGTCGTTGACGTAGTAGCTGTTGACCAGCCCGCCCGGCAGCGCGGTCGTACGCCCGAACGCGTCGTAGACGTACCCGGGGTCGACCAGGCGGTCGGCGGAGTCGTGCGCGTGGTTGTCCTGGGCGTCGGCGCCGTCGGTGTTGCACGCGCCGTCGACGCCCGGGTCGAACACCGTCCGCTGGGTGCGGTTGGTCCGCGCGTCGAAGGCGTAGGTCCGCGTGGTGCAGCCGCCGGTCACGGCGCTGTCGTGCCGGGTGCGGACCAGCCGGCCCAGCCGGTCGTAGGAGTACACCTTGCGGCCGCCGGTGTAGTCGTGGTTGACCCACTGGCCGGCGCTGTTCTCCACGATGGACTCGGCGTAGACGACCTCGTCGTCGGAGTCGCGGGTGTAGACCCGCTCGACCGGCTGCTGGTTGGCGTCGAGCCGGTCGGTGCGGGTCAGCCCGCCCGGGTAGGTCAGCCGCACCAGCTGCTCGTCGGGGGAGTAGGCGGCGGTGAAGGTGCCGGCCACGCTGTCGGTCAGGCCGGTCATCAGGCCCCGCGGCTCCGCCGCCCGGTCGTAGGCGTAGCTGGTCCACCCGGTGGGGTCGACCACCTTGGCCGGCTTGCCGAACCGGGTGAACTCGTGCGTGGTGACCGCGCCGGCCGCGTCGGTGTAGCGGAACAGCCGGCCGAGGGCGTCGTACTCGCGGGCGATCGTGGCGCCGCCGCGCGAGGTCTGCGCGATCTTGCCGGTGGCCGGGTCGTACGTGGTGGTGACCGAGGCCAGCGCGACGCCCTCGTCCGCGGTGACGGAGGTGCCGGTGACCCGGCCCGCGGCGTCGTACGTGGTCGTCGTGGTGCGGGTCCTGCCGCCGGCGGTCTCCACCACCTCCTCGGGCTCCTGGAAGCGGCTGTACCGGGTCACCCGGCGCACCGGCAGGTCGCCGGTCATCCGCGCCGGGTCGTGCCCGGTCACCGCCGCGGCGGCCCGCGACACACAGGCCAGCCCCGCCCACTCCGGGCGGTTGCCGCAGGCGGCGTCCTGCGGGTTCGGCCCCGCGGTGTAGTAGACGTTCATCCTGGCCCGGGCGTCGGTGCCGGTGGAGTCGATGCCCCAGGAGCGCAGCGCCCGGCCGCTGGCGTCGTACACGCCGCGGGCGGTGAGGTTGGCACCGCCGGGGCCGGCGTCGGCCACCATCGTGGTGAACGCACCCAGCGCCCACCCGGACGCGCCGCCGTGGTGCCCGTCGTAGCCGTAGGTGGTGGTCCGCACGTCGGCCTCGGGGTAGCCGTCGATCCGCGCGCCCTGGGTCTCGGTGGTCACCAGGTGGTAGGTGGCGCCGTCCGGCTTGCCCTGGTCGTACGTCTTGGCGGTGCGCCGGCGCCCGATCACGGTGGAGCCGGCGGGCAGCTCCTCCAGCGGGCCGGTGCCGTCCGGGTCGGCCAGGTCGTTCTCCAGCACCAGGGTGACCGTCGGGCCGAGGGTCTCCCGCAGGTCGACGCCGTCGGCGCTGTAGGTGTGCACCGTCGACAGCGCCCGCGCCCGGGTGGCGGAGTCGGAGTCCAGCAGGCCCAGCTCCGCCAGGTGCGTCTCGGCGTCGGGCAGGGTGCCCAGGGCCAGGGCCCGGTCGGTGGCGTCCAGGGAGCGCACCACGTTGCCGAACCGGTCGTACTCCTCGGTGTCGATGTGCCCGCCCGGGGTGGCGGTGTTCACCTCCTGACCGTGGGCGTTGAGGTAGTGCACCGTGGCGTACGGGTAGCCGTTCACCCCCGGCGCCGTGCGGGTGGCGCTGTTGCGGCCGGGGTTGTCCTCCGGCCCGAACACGGCGGTGGCGTCGGTCGGCGCGTCGCTCTGCCCCCAGGTGGCGATCGAGGCCGGGCCGAGGTTGTAGGGCCCGCCGGCGGCCTGGGTCAGCGGCACGTGGTAGACGAGGTTGCTGACCAGCTCCCCGTCGGTGGTGCTGCTGCTGCCCTGCGCCAGCGCGGCCCGGCGCGCCCGCAGCAGCCGGCCCGGGTTCTCGTCGCCGGCCAGGTCGGCGACCTGGGTGGCGCTCAGCGCCGAGCCGTAGATGCGCACGTCGTCGATGCCGCCGTGCCAGAGGTTGGCTGGGGCGCCGGCCCACTTCGCCCGGCCGACGACGTAGCCGCCGGTGGCGTTCCACCCGCCGGTCGCGGCGGTGGTGGACTGCGCTACGCCGTTGACGTAGAGGGTCATCTTGGCGGTGGCGGTGTCGTACACGCCGGCCAGGTGGGTCCACTGCCCGAGGGTGGGCGCCACGTTGGAGGTGGCCCGCACCGCGGTGGCGCTGTCGCTGTCCGCGGACACCCGGGAGAAGGACCACCGGTCCAGCTCGGCGACGTAGTTGAGGAAGAAGCCGCTGGTGCGGTTGCCGTCCTTGGACACGGCGGTGCGGTTGACCGACTTGTCGGTGAGCCGCACCCACGCCGCGACCGTGTACGAGGCGGTGTTGGACAGCGCCGTGCCCGCCGCGGTGATCTGCGTGCCGGGCGCGGCGGAGAAGGTCGCCGCCCGGTCCGCCGGGTTGTCGGGGTCGTTGCCCTGGCCCCAGGCCATGCCGCTGTGCGTGCCGTGCCGGCCGTTGCCGGAGGTGTCGAAGGCGGTGGCGTCCAGATCCCAGCGCAGGGCCGCCGAGTCGACGTCGGGGTTGCCGTAGTCGAACGACCAGGGCAGCTCGCCGGGCGGGGTGGTGCCGGTGACCCGGCCGGCGGCGTCGTAGTCGTACCGGGTCTTCAGCGCGGGGGAGACCCGTGGGTCCCACACCTCGCGCAGCCGGCCGAGGTTGTCGTACGCGTACCGGGCCACCTCCACCCCGGTGACCGCGCCGGCGGCCGGGTCCCAGGTGAGGATCCGCACCGCGGTGACCCGGTCGACGTGGTCACCGAACACGCTCTGGCTCAGCCCCGGCGTGGTCGCGGTGGCGTAGACGTACTCCAGCACCTCGCAGCCGCGCGGCAGGGTGGCCCCGGCGCACGCGTTGGTGTCGTCCACGCCGGGCTCGACCGGGTTGACGACCCGCTTGAGCAGCAGCCGCCCGCCGGTGGTGTCGTAGACGTAGCGGGTGGTGGTGTGCGACGCCCCGGTCCAGCTGGACGAGACGGCCCACACCCCGGCCTGCTGGGTGAACTCGCTGACCGCGCCGTCGGTCTCGGTGAGCCGGTAGCGGTTGGCGTCCGGCCGGCTCAGCACCAGGCCCTCGGCGCCGGGCTCCGGGGTGAACGAGACGCCGTCGGCGTTGCGGGAGAAGGTGATCCAGCCGCCGTCCACGGTGCCGACCTGGGCCACCGAGGGCTGCGGGAAGGTCAGCGTGGTGTATTCGGACTCGGCGGCGCCGCCGGTGGCCCCGCCGGTCCAGGACGGGCCGAACGGCGCGACGACCTCGGTGACCGACAGGTTGTCCCAGTACACCTTCTTGCCGGAGCCGCCCTGGTGGCCGTTGTAGAGGCGGAAGAACGCCTCGGTGGCGCCGGCGGGCACGCTCATCACCACGGACAGTTCCTGCCAGCCCTCGACGAAGCCGGCCATCGGCGAGGCCACCTCGGCGTAGCTGGCGCCGGCCTTGTGGAAGCCGACGATGCGCAGGCCGCGCTGGTGGTATCCGGGGGTCAGGCCGGAGGCGGCCGGCACGAAGATCCAGCCGGTCATCCGGTACGTGCGGCCGGGCTGCATGCCCAGCCGCAGCCCGCCGTTGTCGCCGCCGACCGCGACGTAGGTGTCGTTGCTGCTGGGGGTCACCGGGGTGATCTCCAGCGAGTCGGCCGGGGTGACCTCGCCCTGCCCGCGCGCGGTGGAGCGGGCCGCGGCGGAGGTGGACGGCACGGTGAACCCGGTGAGGTCGGTGGAGACCTGCCGCTGGTTGGCGGTCAGCCGCTCCGGCATCGCCACGTAGCCGTCGGCCGGGCTGCGCGACGACGCCGAGCGGGTGACGGTCAGGCCCATCTCGTCGACGTCGGTGGCCGACAGGGCGTGGTCGCCGGTGAGCAGGTTGACCGAGCCGGGCCCGACCTCCTCGGTGGCGCCGCCGTCGCCGCTGGAGTCCACGGTGACCCGCACCCAGGCGGTGTCGTAGACCGGCGCGGTGGACGTGGCGGTGTAGATCCGGGCCCGCACCTCCACGACCCCGCCGACCTGGCCGAGGGTGTCGGTGGCGTGCCACACCGCGTGCCCGCCCAGCGAGGCCAGCGACACCGGGCTGGCGGCGGTGGCGGTGATCGGCGCGCCGGTGGCCGAGGTGAGGTTCGCCGAGGGCACCGGCAGCGTGGCGCCGCCCGGGCCGCGCCGGTACTCGAAGTACGCCCGGGTGTAGCCGGCCACCGGCGTGGTGACCTGCAGCCGGGTGCGCTTGACCACGTTGGCGCCGGGCAGCGGCTGGGCCAGCGCGGCGTTGCCGGCGGAGAAGGTGTAGGTGTTGGGCGCGGACAGGTTGCCCGCCCGGTCCTTGGCCTGCACCGTCAGGGTGCGCTGCCCGTCGCGCGGGCTGAGCGTCACGCTGGTCGGCCCGGTGGCCGCCACGGTGGTCGCGGAGGCGTCGGTGTCCAGCCGGTAGACGAACGCGGCCAGGTCGGTGGTGCCCGACGCCGGGGTGAAGGTGAACGTGTCCGACTGGCCGGCGCCGCCGTGCGGCTGCCCGTCGTTGAGGTAGATGGTGGCCGAGACGAACGGCACGCCGGGCTTGGTGGTGTCCACCGTCAGGTCGGTCCAGGCGCTCCATGCCCCGTAGGCGTACGGGTCCTTGCCGCGTACCCGCCACTGGTAGGTGACGCCGTTGGTCAGGTCGGTGGACACCTGCCAGGAGGCGGTGGAGCCGTTGGTCCACGCCGGGCTGCCGGAGCGCAGGCCCGAGCCGGTCACGGCCGCGCCGGTGGCCTTGACCCGCACCTCGAACTCGGCCTGGAGGGTCTGCCCGGCGTTGCCGTCGGCCAGCTTCGCCGACAGCGTGGGCCGCAGCGCCGAGCTGTGCGCCCCGGCGCCGCAGGCGGTGTAGCAGGGCGCCACCGCGAGCGCGGTCGGGGCGGTCGGGGCGGCGTTGTAGGTGATGGACACCGACGGCGGGTTGGCGCCCTCGGCGGAGTGGAACCGCTTCCAGGAGCGGGTGTCGCTCTCGTTGGTGCCGCGCAGCATCACCGCGGCGGAGCTGAGGTTGTGGTCGGCGCTGTGCTGCAGCGCCTTGCCGATCTCGATGTAGACCCAGCCGTCACCGCAGGAGGAGTTGTAGCCCTTGGTCTCGGTGGAGGTGCCGACCTTCTCCCGCGCGGTGGGCTGGTTGGTCCAGCGCACCGACGAGTCGGCCGAGTCCACCCGCCACGCCTCCCAGGACGACGCGGTGCACGAGTACGAGTGGTGGTTCCACAGCCGCAGCTTGGCCGACATGATCCGGCTGCCCGCGAACCCGGTGGTGGTGAACCGCAGGTAGGAGCGGGCGGTGTAGGTGCCGCCGTCCACCACGTGCCCCAGCTTCAGCTCGCTGGCGCCGGACTGGTCGCTGCTGTAGCTGTTCTGCACGAACGCGTCGAACGCCACCGGCAGCGACGTCGGCGGGTCGACCGTGACCGGGAACGCCAGATCCGGCCGGGCCAGGAACGCCCGGTCCGGGGTCAGCTCCAGCACCGCCCGGCCCGAGCCCTTGCGCACCGCCCGCAGCGCCACCCGGCCGCGGTTCAGCTGCTCCAGCGAGCGCTCGCCGACCCGGGCGTCCCACATCTCCGGGGCCTGCGCCCGGCCGACGGCGCGGCCGCGCCGGTCGGTGAAGACCAGCCCGCCGTGGCCGTCGTCGGCGAGGGCGAGCCCACCGGTGCGCATCGGCAGGGCCAGCCTGGCCACGTGTGCCAGGCCGGCCCGGTGCCGGACGACGAAGTGCTGCTCGTAGCCGGTGGCGTGCGCGCGGAACACCAGGTCCACGCCCGGCTTGACGTCGGGGTAGGTCACCGTGTTGCCGTCGAGCACCGGCTCGGGCAGCGGCCCGGTCCAGGCCACCCCGGTGCGCTGCTCCCCGGTGCCGAGGGTGACCACCTCGTGCTCGCCCGCGCCGGCCGCGGCGCCGGAGAAGCGCAGGCCGCGCGGGTGGGTCCTGGGCGCCACGCTGCCGTCGGCGCGCCGGTGCAGGGTCAGGTCCACCGGCAGCCACCGGTCGCCCTGGCGCACCCGCACCGGGGCCAGCGCCCGCTCCTCGGTCAGCGTGCCGTCCGGGTTGGCGAACACCTGGGTGGTCTCGCTGCGCCGCCCGAGGACCTCCACCGGGCCGTCGCAGAGCTTGGCGGCCACGGCGGCCGACGCCGCGTCGGCGCGGTGCTCGGGGCACGTCGGGGGGGTCGCCGCCGGGGTGGTGGCCGCCGCCGCGGGCGCGGCCCGGCGCGGGCCCGGAGGGATGTCCGAGATGGTGACCGCCAGCACGGCGGCGGTGAGGAGGCAGACGCGGCGCAGCCACCGCAGTCCGGCTCCTTCATTCATCGAGATGAACACGCGCGACTGCGGCGTCGCCGACATCGCTACCTCCCCGTGAGCGGCACGTCACGGCGTACCGTAGGGAGGCGACGTACGGCCGTCAATATCTTGACACCGCGCTCGCCGGGCCGGTAATGGGACTTCCATTCAGGACATCGCCGGCGCTCTGCCGTCGGACATTGCGGGCGCTCTGCCGCTCGCGGTGGTGGTCGCCTGCGGTGACGGTTTCCCGGGTGGTGGTGCCCGCGATGACGGGTGCCCGGGGCGGCGGTCGCCTGCGGTGACGGTTGCCGGAGCGGGCCGGCGGCATGGCAGTATCGGGGGGTGTCTGTGTCTCGTCGTAGCCTGCTCGGCGCCGGCCTGGCGGCGGCCGCCGCCGGACTGACCGGCTGCGCCAAGCCCACCTCCGCGTCCTGGGCGGATCCGGCGCCGCCGTCCGGCGCCGCAGCCCCGGGCGCCGCCGGCGCGGGCCCGTCGGCGACCGCACCCCGGCCCGCCGCGACCCCGACCCGCTCGGCCGCCACCCCGCGGCCGGCGGCGACCCCGACCACTGTGGCCGTGGCGGGGGCGCCATACGTGAGCAAGCTCACCGCGATCCTCCAGCGCTACCTCAAGCCCACTCCGGAGAATCCGCAGCACCCCACGTACGCCGGCGCGGTCGCGCTGGTGATGGTGAACGGCGCGGTAACCGCGCACGTCGCCGTGGGGCACGCGCTGCGCTACGGCGCCGGCCCGGTGGAGCTGGCCGCGGCCCGGCGCGTCCCGATGCGGCCCGACTCGGTCTTCGACCTCGCCTCGATCACCAAGGTGCACACCGCACTGCTCGTGCTGAAGCAGGCGGACCGGGGCCGCGTCGACCTCGACGCCCCCGTGGCGCGCTACCTGCCGGGCTTCACCGGCACGGGCAAGGACCGGGTCACCGTGCGGATGCTGCTCACCCACACCAGCGGCCTGCCGGTCGGCGCGACGGTGGCCGGGCTGCCCAGTCTGGCGGAGAAGCGCCGGGCGGTGCTGGCCACCCCGCTGGTCAAGGGCGCCGTGCCGGGCGCCGTGTTCCGCTACTCCAGCGTCGGGCTGATGGTGGCCGCCATGCTGGTGGAGCAGGTGACCGGCCAGCGGCTCGACGCCGCTCTCAAGGCCGACCTCACCGGCCCGCTGGGTCTGCGGGACACCGGCTTCAACCCGCTGACCTGGCTCAGCGCCGCCGACCAGGCCAGCCGCCTGGTGGCCACCGACGCCCGCTCCTCCCGGGGCCTGCTGCGCGGGGTCGTGCACGACGACGTGGCCAACCTGATGGGCGGGATCGCAGGCAGCGCGGGGATCTTCGCCACCGCCGGGGACGTGGCGGCGATCGGCCAGCTGCTGCTCGACGGCGGCGTCCACCGCGGCGTCCGGGTGCTGTCCGCCGCCACCTGCCGGGCCG
>DATMJT010000417.1:0-4760 GCA_035553735.1 Pilimelia sp. | reverse complement strand
TGGCTCGGCCACGCCGCCGCGATCATCGCCCACTCGTGCCTCGTCACCCCTTCCCCGGCGTCGAACGTGGGGTCGATGTAGACCGGGTACTTCGTGCCCGGGTCGCGCAGCATCGCCTTGTCCGGCGTCAGCCGCAGCGTCCCGCCGGTGACGTCCAGCGGCATCGGCACCACCCGGTCGCCCGCCGCCGGCTCCGTCGCCCGGCGCGGCTCCCGACCACCGGCCGCCAACCCGGTCGCCGCCGCGCCGGAGGAGTCCCACATCACCGGCGTCGGACTGCGGAAGACAACCTCGCCCGCCGGGTCGGTGACCGCGACGCCGCCGTCGCGCTCCACCATGGTCAGGCCGCCCGTGGTGCGCACCGGGAAGTCCAGCCGCCGCAGGGCCTCGTGCCGCGCCGCCTCCGGTGTGTGCACCACCAGCACCTCGGAGAACCCGGTCCCGTCGTCGTCCACCGACACCACCAGGTCCACATCCGGCAACACCGACTCGTACGTCGCCGTGGTGCCCGAGACCGCAGGGGCGGGCAGCGCGCCCAACGGCCACCCCAGCTCCAACGCGCGCCCGGCGTGCTCGATGCGGGCCAGCGGCGCGCTACTCCCGCCCCCGCTGAACCTGATGGGCAACGCCGGTGCCACCGGCGAGATCCCCGCCGGCCCCGCGACCAGAGTCGGATCGACGTCCTGCCAGTGGCCGTTCACCTGCGTGCGCCGGGCCAGCGTGCCGGCATCCCACGTGAACTCGCCGTTGGGCTGCGCGGTCATGCTGTGCCAGGGCGTGCGGGCCGTCAGGATCTCCACCGGCCGCTGACAGGTCGCGGCCATCCGCACCGCCGCGGCCTCCGTGGGCGCCTCGGCTGCGCACTCCGTGGTGACCGGCGCCGCGGCGGCGGGGTCGGCGGGTCCGGTAGCCGCCACCAGGCCGAGCGGTGCGGCCAGGGCGAGCGACGCGACCACCGACCACCGGGCCCGCGCCCCAGGCCCTCTGGCAACCGTATGACCCGACCGACGCGCCTGCCAGCGATCCACCCGTGCCTCCCCCGACAACAGTCCACACAGCATGATCGCTGTGCGCGGGAGCGTAGCGAGGGAACGCCGAGCCGCACCAGAGCCGCCCACAAGTTGCCCGCACAAATCGACCACCCGGTATGCAAGCGGTCCTCCTCGTCACCAGTGGCGGCGGCGTCCCGACAGAGACGTGTCAGAGTCACGACTCAGTCCCGACCAGTTCGGCAGCGCCTGAGCGCAGGTCGGGTGACCCGAGGGTGACGGACGCGGCGGTGACGGCCGGGACGCCCGGATGCCCCTGCGCGGGAGCGGGCGCCGGCCCGGGGCAGTCCGGCGGGCGGTCCGGCCGGGTGGTCCGCCCGGCCGGGTGGTCCGGCCGGGTGCCGTGACCGCCCTGCACGGGCGGTGCCGCGGGACCGGCGGCAAGATGGAGACCATGCAGCCACATCCGAACGTGCGGGCCGTGCAGGAGGCGCTCGACCGGGCGGGGGCCGTGGACGGCGCGGGGCGGCCCGCCCAGGTCCGCCTGCTCCCCGAGGCCGTGCACACCGCCGTCGCGGCCGCCGCGGCTCTGGGCGTCGAGGTCGGGCAGATCGCCAACTCGTTGATCTTCGAGGTGCAGGGGCGCCCGCTGCTGGTGCTGACCTCCGGCGCGCACCGGGTGGACACCGGCAAGGTCGCGGCCGACCTCGGCGTGCCTGCCCTGCGGCGGGCCGAGCCCGACTTCGTCCGGGCCCACACCGGCCAGCCCATCGGCGGCGTGGCCCCGCTGGGGCACCCGGCGCCGGTGCGCACCCTCGTCGACGTGGACCTGGCCGGATACCCCGAGGTCTGGGCCGCCGGCGGGGTGCCCCGGGCGGTGTTCGCCACCACCTACGACGAGCTGCTGCGGATCACCGGCGGCACCGGGGCCGCGGTCGCGTGACCGGCGCGAAGCCTCCCGAGCCCGCCGGGCCCGCCGAGCCCGCCGAGCCAGTCGGACCCGCCGGGCCCGTCGACCCCGAGGGCGTGACCACCCTGTACGTGTGGCGGGTGCCCGGCCGGGCCGTGCCCCGCGCCCTGGCCCGGCTGGCCACCGACCGGCTCCGGCTGCGCGCCGCCCCGGGGGTCCGGTTCGCCAAGCTGCTGGGCACCGGCCGGGGCACCACGTTCGGCCCCGGCGACGTCGATCCCACCCGGTACGCGGCCCTGGTGGTGTGGCGCGACCCGGCGGCGGCCCGGGGGTTCGCCGCCGGGCCCGTGGGGCGCGGCTGGGCGCGGCTGGCCACGGCCGCGGTGGGGTTGGAGCTGCGCCCGCTGAGCAGCCGGGGCCGGTGGTCCGGGCATCGCCCGTTCCGGCCGGCTGCCAGGGCGGCCGACGGCCCGGTGCTGGCCCTGACCCGGGCCCGGCTGCGGCCGACCCGGGCCGTGCGTTTCTGGCGGGCCGTGCCCCCGGTGGCCGCGGAGCTGCACGCGGCGCCCGGGCTGCTGGCAGCCTTCGGCGTCGGCGAGGCGCCGCTGGGCTGGCAGGGCACGGTGAGCCTGTGGCGCACCGCCGCGGACCTCACCGGTTTCGCGTACCGTCAGCCGGGACACCGTGCGGCGATCACCCGCACGCCGGCCGAGGACTGGTACGCCGAGGAGCTGTTCGCCCGCTTCGCGGTTCTGCGGGTCGACGGGGACCGCACGGTGCTCGGCCCGCTGCCGGAGCAGGAACGGAGGGATCCGGGGACATGAGGCTGGTGCCGTGGACCCCGCGGGACCTCACCCGGCGACTGGACGACGTGGTCGACGTGTACGGCGAGGCGATGGGCTACCGGCCCGAGCTGCTGGACGCCCGCCGCGGCTACATCGTCACCCACGCGCGGCGGCCGGGCTTCCGTGCGGTGGCCACCGTCAGCAGCGACGGCCAGCTCGTCGGCTTCGGTTACGGCTACCTGTCCGGGCGTGGGCAGTGGTGGCACGACCAGGTGCACGGCGCGCTGGACCGCGCGGCCCGCAAGACCTGGCTGACGCACTGCTTCGAGGTGGTGGAGCTGCACGTGCGGCCGGCGGCGCAGGGCCACAGCCTCGGCACCCGGCAGCTGCGCGCCCTGCTGACCATGGCGCACGGCAGCACCACGCTGCTGTCCACGCCGGAGGCCGACGAGCAGCGGTCCCGGGCCTGGCGGCTGTACCGGCGGTTCGGCTTCGTCGACGTGCTGCGCGACTTCCACTTCCCCGGCGACGAGCGGGCCTTCGCGGTGCTGGGCCGCACCCTGCCGCTGCACCCGCCGCCGTGAGGGCCGGCACCGTGCGGCCGGCGCCGTGAGGGCGGCACCGTGAGGGCGGCACCGTGAGGCGGGCGCTGCCGTGGGCGCCGCTGGCCGCCCTGGTGCTGGCCCAGATCGGCTACCCGCTGACCGACGGCGCCGCCCGGGCCCGGCTGACCGTCGCCTGCGTGCTGCTGGGCTTCGCCGCCTCGGTGAGCCACGCCGCCCTCACCCGGGGCTGGCGGGCCGCCGGCCTGCTGGTCGCGGTCACCACCGGCGGCGGCCTGGCGGTCGAGGTGGTCGGCGTGGCCACCGGCCTGCCGTTCGGCGGGTACGCCTACGGCGGTGCCCTGGGCGCCCAGCTCGGCGGCGTACCGCTGGTCATCCCGCTGGCGTGGACGTGGATGGCCTGGCCCGCCTGGCTGGCCGCGGTGCGCCTGGCCGACTCGGTGCCGGCCCGGGTGCTCCTCGGCGCGGTGGGCCTGGCCGCGTGGGACCTCTTCCTTGATCCGCAGATGGTCGCCGAGGGCTACTGGCGCTGGCGGGACCCGAGCCCCGCGCTGCCCGGGGTGCCGACGGTGCCGGTCGGCAACTACCTGGGGTGGCTGCTCGTGGCGTTGGCGATGATGGCGGCGCTGGCCGCCGCGGGCCGACGCACGTGGCGGCCGGAGCCCGACGACGGGCCGATGTACGCGCTGTACCTGTGGACCTACGCCTCCTCGCTGCTCGCCCACGCCGCGCTGCTCGGCCTGCCGGCGTCCGCGCTGTGGGGTGGGCTCGGCATGGCCCCGGTGGCGCTGCCGCTGGCCGCGCGGCTCTGGGCGGGGCGGCGCGGCCGGCGGGCGCCGGGCGCGGCCGGCGCGGGGCGGCGGTGACCCGGTGACCGTGGTGCTGCTGACCTGCGCGGCGATCGTCGCGGCGCTCACCGCGCACACCGCCTGGAACGCCCGCCGGCTGCGCCGCCCGGGCCCGCCCGCGCCGGTGCCGGAGCGGGTGTCGGTGCTGCTGCCGGTGCGCGACGAGGCGCACCAGGTCGCCGCCTGCGTGCGCGCCCTGCTGGCCCAGACCGGGGTTCCTGGCCTGGAGGTCGTCGTGCTGGACGACGGCTCCACCGACGGCACGGCGGACGTGGTGCGCGCCGCGGCCGCCGGCGACTCCCGGCTGCGCCTGGTGACCGGCACACCGCCGCCGCCCGGCTGGCTGGGCAAGCCGCACGCCTGCGCCCAGCTGGCCGCGCAAGCCGACCCGGGCGCCCGGGTGCTGGTCTTCGTCGACGCCGACGTGGTGCTCATCCCCGGCGCGGTCGCCGCCGCGGTGACGCTGCTGCGCGATGCCGACGCCGAGCTGCTGTCGCCGTACCCGAGAATCCTGGCCGGCACGGTCGGCGAGCGGCTGGTCCAGCCGCTGCTGACCTGGTCGTGGCTGACCTTCCTGCCGCTGCGGGTGATGGAGCGCTCCCCGCGGCCGTCGCTGGCCGCCGGCGGCGGCCAGTGGCTGGTGCTCGACCGGCCCGCTCGTAGCC
>DATMJT010000416.1:0-2789 GCA_035553735.1 Pilimelia sp. | reverse complement strand
GCCCTGCCCGAGGCGCTGCGGTCGGTGGCGAACGCGGCGATCTTCCGGGCGCGGCGGATGGCGGACCGGGTCGGTGAGGGAGTCGACCTGCTCCGCGAGGACCCGCAGGCGCGCGACGCGTTCCGGTTCGCCAACGAGGCGATGGCGCTGCAGCGCCGGCGCACCACGATCGCGGCGCTGCGCGAGGCCGAGGGGCTCGACTTCGCCGCGGCTGAGCAGCGGGTCCGCGACCAGGGGGCCGCGGCGGCCTCGTGGCGACCGTTCCAGCTCGCCTTCGTCCTGCTCAACCTGCCCGCACTGACCGACCCGACGCACCCGCACCGGCGGGCCGACGACGGGGACGCCCTGGTCGACCTGTTGTTCTTCCCGACCGGTGGCGGCAAGACCGAGGCGTACCTGGGGCTGGCGGCGTACACGTTCGCCATCCGCCGGCTTCAGGGGGTGGTCGGCGCCGGGCCGGCCGCCCGCGACGGTGGCGACGGGGTGGCGGTGCTGATGCGCTACACCCTGCGGCTGCTGACCGCGCAGCAGTTCCAGCGGGCCGCGGCGCTGGTCTGCGCCGCCGAGGTGCTGCGCCAGCGCGCCGCCGACGGGCGGTTCGGCGCCGCCCCGTTCCGGATCGGCTTGTGGGTGGGCGCCTCGGTCGCCCCGAACTGGTTCACCGACGCCCAACGGCAGATCGACGAGGCCCGGGCAAGCGGCACCGGCCGGCGGGCCAACGTGCTGCAGACCCTGACCTGCCCGTGGTGCGGCGAGCCGCTGCGCGGCGACCGGGACCTGCGGTACGACGTCGACGAGCGGCGGGTCCGGCTGCACTGCCCGCGCGGCGAGGGCGCCGACGCGTGCGCGTTCTCCCGGCGGGTCAGCGAGGAGGGCCTGCCCATCCTCACCGTCGACGAGGAGCTGTACCGCTACACCCCGAGCCTGGTCATCGCCACCGTGGACAAACTCGCCCAGCTGCCCTGGTACGGCTTCGCCGGCACCCTGTTCGGCCGGGTCCGCCAGCGCTGCCCCCGGCACGGCTACCGCCACCCGGACCTGGACCAGCGGGTCGACTGCCGGGACTCGCACCACGTCAAGGGCCACCTGCCGGCGGTGACCAGCCACCCGGTCAACCGGCTGCGCCCACCCGACCTGATCATCCAGGACGAGCTGCACCTGATCACCGGCGCGCTCGGCACCACCGTCGGGCTGTTCGAGGCCGCGGTGGACGAGCTGTGCCGCTGGGAGGTGCGGGCGCAGCGGGGCACCGTACCGGCCGGCCCGGTGATCGTCGCCTCGACCGCCACGACCAAGCGGGCCGCCGCGCAGGTCCGCGCGCTCTACGGCCGGCAGCTGGCGGTCTTCCCGCCGCCGGTGCTGGACGTCGGCAACACGTTCTTCTCCCGGCAGGTGGCGCTGTCGACCGCCGCGCCGGGCCGCCGCTATCTGGGCCTGTGCGCGCACGGGGTGCGGCTCAAGGCGGCCGAGGTCCGGCTGGCGGAGATCCTGCTGCTGGCCGGGCAGACGCTCTTCGACCGGCACGGCACGCCCGCCGACCCCTACCTGACCATGGTCGGCTACTTCAACGCCACCCGCGAACTGGCCGGCATGCGGCGGCTGCTCGACGACCAGGTCGCCAACCGGGTGCGGCGCAACGGACCCCGCCGGGGCATGTCCAGCCGGGTCACCCGCAGCCGCGGGCTGCTCACCGTCACCGAGCTGACCTCGCGGATCTCCTCCGGTGACATCGCCGACGTGCTCAAGCACCTGGAGTACGGCTTCGACCCCGACTCGGACACGAGTGTGCGGTGGGCGGCGATCGGCCAGGAAATGCGCGCGGCAAAAGCCGAGCACCGGGAGCCGGTGCTGCCGCCGCGCGCCGGTCCGTTCCCGGTGGACGTGGTGCTGGCCACCTCGATGCTCCAGGTCGGGGTGGACGTGTCGCGCTTCGGGCTGATGGTGGTCACCGGCCAGCCCAAGAACACCGCCGAGTACATCCAGGCGTCCTCCCGGGTGGGCCGCGATCCCCAGCGGCCCGGGCTGGTCGTCACCCTCTACAACTGGTCACGGCCGAGGGATCTGGCCCACTTCGAGGACTTCGAGGCGTACCACGCCAGCTTCTACCGGCAGGTGGAGGCGCTGTCGGTGACCCCGTACGCCCGGCGTTCGCTGGACCGCGGCACGGCCGCCACCGTCGTCGCCGCGGTGCGGCACGCCGCCGACGACTACTCGGTGAACACCGCGGCCGCCCGGGTGGACCTGGACGGCGGCCTCGTTCCCCAGGTGACCGCGCGGCTGTTGGCCCGGGCCGAACGCGCCGGCGGTGAGCGGGCCCGCGACTACCTCGCGGAGCGGTTGGGTCGGCTGCGGGACGGCTGGGTCCAGCGGCAGCAGGGTGAGTACCCGCTGGCCTACCAGGCAGGGCGGGAGCAGCAGCGGGTGTACGTCGGCCTGCTCGACCCGGCGGGTTTCGGCGGGTGGGGGGACCTGACGGTGGCCCGGTCAATGCGCGAGACCGAGAACGAGATCAACCTGTTGGTACCCGGCGGTGACCTCACCGAGATCCAGGTCGCCGCCCCGCCGTGGAGCTTCACGCCGCCGCCGGTCGCGCCACCCGACGACGGCGGCACCGACCCGGATGCCGACGACGGCGACGAGCTGGGCCCGGTGCCGTCGCGTGGACGGAGGTTGACATGAGCAGGCCGACCCAGCACCGCCGTCGGGTCGGGACCGTGCGGCCCAGCCACCTGATGTTCACCAGCGGAGTCGGCGCCGTCGTCGACCTGCCCAACTTCTCGGTGCTGGTC
>DATMJT010000415.1:0-6670 GCA_035553735.1 Pilimelia sp. | reverse complement strand
CGCGTCGGTGGATCGGGCGGCGCCCACGGCGTGCGCGGCACCCGCGGCCTGCGCGGCGTCGGCGGCCTGTGCGGCGTGTGCGGCGTCGGCGGCCAGTTCGGCCCGGACCTGCTCCCGCTGCTCGACCAGCTGCGGCGTGGGCTCGGCGTACACGTGCGCGAACAGCTCCAGCGGGTCGACCCGCGGCTCGGCGTGCATGCGCTCGCGCAGGTCCGCCGCGGCCGCCTCGGCGTCGCGGCGCACCCTCTCCACCGCGGCGTCGTCCAGCGCCCCGGCGGCGCGCAGGTGCGCCTCCAGGCGGGCGATCGGGTCCCGGGTCCGCCAGAGGTCCACCTCGGCGCCGTCGCGGTAGCGGGTCGGGTCGTCGGCGTTGGTGTGGGCCTCCATCCGGTAGGTGTGCGCCTCGACCAGGTAGGGGCCGCGGCCGCCGCGGGCGTGGGCGACGGCGGTGTGGAGCACGGCCAGCACCGCCATCGGGTCGTTGCCGTCCACCTGCTCGCCGGGTACGCCGTAGCCGACGCCCTTGTAGGCCAGCGCCCGCGCGGCGGTCTGCCGGGACAGCGGGACGCTGATCGCGTACCGGTTGTTCTGCACGAAGAACACCACCGGCGCCCGGAACACCGCGGCGAAGTTGACCGCCTCGTGGAAGTCCCCCTCGCTGGTGGCACCGTCGCCGAGGAACGCCAACGCCACGGTGTCGCGGCCCTGGTGCGCCTCGCCGTAGGCCAGCCCGGCGGCGTGCACCGCCTGGGTGGCCAGCGGCGTGCACTGCGGCGCGGTGCGGTGCCGCACCGGGTCGTACCCGCAGTGCCAGGTGCCGCGCAGCAGCGTGAGGACCTCCACCGGGTCGAGGCCCCGGGCGAACAGCGCCACCGACTCGCGGTAGGTGGGGAACAGCCAGTCCGTCGACCGCACGGCCAGGCCGGGCGCGACCTGACACGCCTCCTGCCCCCGCGAGGACGGGTAGACCGCCAGCCGGCCCTGCTTGGTCAGGGCGGTGCACTGGGCGTCCAGGCGCCGGCCGACCACCATGCGCCGGTACAGCTCGACCAGCTGGTCGACGGGCGGCTCGGGGTGTCGCCGGGCGTCGTCCACCCGGTGGCCGGCTCCGTCGAGCATCCGGTACGGCTCGGGGGCGGGCAGCAGGGCGGCGACCGGGTCCCGCTCCCGGGTGGTGCGGCGCCCGCGCGCCTGGCTGCGGCGGGCCGCCCGCGGGGTGGTGGTCATCGCTCCACCTCCTGGACAGGACGGGTCTCCATCGTCCCGCTGGTGGATGATTGACTCAACAACCGGGGTTTTTCCGGGACGTCTGGTCACGGAGGAGAGCCATGCAGCGCAACGAGTCCGCGCAGTCCGGGCGCCGGCCGGGCGGTCCGGGACGAACGGCCCGCGCCCTGGACGACGTCGACGCCCGGCTGCTGGACGCGCTGGTCCGCGACGGCCGGGCGTCGGTCCGCCAGCTGGCGGCGGCCCTGCACATCTCCCGCACCAACGCGTACGCGCGGATCGAGCGCCTGGTGGCCGAGGGGGTGATCACGGGGTTCCACGCGCACGTCGCGCCCGAGCGCGCCGGCCTGGGCACCTCCGCCTTCGTCAGCCTGACCATCGAACAGAACACCTGGCGGGAGGTGTCCGCGGCACTACGCCAGGTGCGCTACGTGGAGCACGTGGCCCTGCTGGCGGGCGACTACGACGTGCTGGCCCTGGTCCGCGCCCCGGACAACGCGGCGCTGCGCGACGTGGTGCTCAACCAGGTGCAGGCCGTGCCGGGAGTGCTGTCCACCCGCACCTGGCTGGTCTTCGAGGAGTACGACGGCGCGGGCTCCCCCTGGTCCTGACCCCTCCGCGGCGGGCGCCGCCGGGCGGGCGAGGCCATCCGGCGGGAGCCGGCACCCGCGGCAAGAACGGGCACCCGTATTGACTTCGCGTGGTCAATCGGATGCGGTGGGTGGCAACATCGTCCACGGCAGAGGGTGGCATGAGACAGATGCGATGGCGCGCGGCGCTGGCCGCCGCCCTACTGGTCACCGGCGCTCCGCTCGCCGTCCACCACGGCGGACCGGCCGGCGCCGCGCCGGTGCCCTCCGGCACCGGCCACGCCCCGGTGCCGGCCGTGACCCTGGCCGACCACGAGGTGGGCCTGGTCCGGCTGGAGCTGCCCTCGCGCGAGGTGCTGCGACAGCTGCTGGCCGCCGGCGCCGACCTGGCCAGCCGGCCCCGACCGGTCGGCGACCGGGTGCTCGCCGACCTGGTGCTCACCGGCCGGGAGCTGACCGCGCTGACCGCCCGCGGGGCCCGTCCGGTGCAGCTGGTCCAGCGGGCCGGCGACGGGCCCGCCCGCCACGCCGAGAGCCTGCGCGCCGCCACCCGGGCCACCGCGGCCGGGCTGCGCGCCGACGCGCGTACCGCGTCCAGCGTGGACACCCTGCACGCCCGGCAGGCGTACTGGTGGACCGCCGGCGGGCAGACGTTCCTCCAGACCCAGGTCGCCACCACGGCCGCGGCCGACCCCGACGTCGAGATCACCGTCACCTGGCGGACCGCCGACGGCGCCACCGGGAGCTACCCGCTGACCCGCTTCTCCGACGCCGGGGAGTACCAGTACCACGTCGCACTCCCCCAGCCCGTGCCCGCCCGGCCGACCGAGATCACCGCGGTGTCCAGCCTGGGCGGCGCGCTGCGGCCGACCGCACCTGCGCGGTGGGTCGCGGCGACCCCGCCGCCGGCCCCGTCCGGATACCAACGGGACTTCATCGACGCGTACCTGACGCCGGTGGACATCCGGGCCCGCATCGCGCGGCTGGCCCGGCAGTACCGGGGCCTGGTGGACGTGATCGACCTGCCGCACCGCACCCAGGGCTACCGGCGCACCGCCGCCGCCCACCTGGGCGACCCGGCCGGCGCCGCCGTGGTCGTCGAGTCGGTGCCCTTCGGCGACCAGTACGGCAACGGCGTACAGGTGCGGGCCGTGGATCCCGGCGCACCGAACCGGCCGCTGACCGCCCGCCTGCGCGACCGGGTGCTCACCGTCTCGCTGGCCACCGACGCCACCGGCGCCCCGGTGAGCACCACCGACCAGGTGGCCGCGCTGATCACCGAGCAGTTCCGGGGCCGGCTGACCGCCTTCGTGCCCGACGGGGCCGCCGGCCGGACGCTGCCGCCGGCCGGGCCGGTGCGGCTGGACGACGGGCTGTCCGGGGACGCCCCGCCGCGGCCGTGGACCGTCCAGGCGCTGCGGATCGGGCTGCACCGCGACGGCTCGCGGGTCGGGGTGCTGGCGTACTCCCAGGAGCACGGCCGGGAGTGGGCGACGCCGCTGGTGACGCTGGAGTTCGCCGAGCGGCTGCTGGCCAACGCCCGGACCGACCCGGCGACCCGCCGGCTGCTGGCCGAGGTCGACGTGTTCGTGATCCCCACCGTCAACCCGGACGGGGCCAACTACTCCTTCGCCGACTACGCCCTCCAGCGCAAGAACCTGGCCAACCACTGCGCCGGGGCCCAGCGCGACCCGCGGCTGCGCAACGCCTGGGGGGTGGACGTGAACCGCAACTACACGGTGGGCTCCTACTTCGACGGGTACGCCGGCGCCAGCGCGAACTGCCTGTCCGGCACCTACGCCGGCCCGGCGGAGCTGTCGGAGCCGGAGTCCCGCAACGTGATCGCCCTGGCGGCGGCGCACCGCAACATCCGGTTCGCGATGAACGTGCACAGCTACGGCGGGTACTTCATGTGGCCGCCGGGCGCGTACCAGGCGGACGGGCGCATCACCCTCCCCCGACCCTCCATCGAGGAATCGGCGTTCTTCCTGGCCAGCGCGAAGCGCATCGTCGGGGCCATCGCCGCCGAGCGCGGCACCGTGACGTGGCCGTCGCGCACCGGCCCGGTGGCCGACGTGCTCTACTCGGCCGCCGGCAACTCCGCCGACCAGCTGTACTACGAGTTGGGCATCTTCGCCTGGAACTTCGAGGTCGGCAACGACCGGTGGAACCCGGCCACCGGCCGCTGGGAAGGCGTCGGCTTCCAGCCGCCGTTCCCGGAGGCGCACGCCGAGGCCATGGAGTACGCCGACGGCCTCGTCGAGTTGCTACGGGTGGCCGCGGACTACGGCGGGTCCTGACGCGGCGACGAGGGCGTGTCCGGTCCGCACACGGCGGACCTGTCCGGTCCGCAGGGGCGGGCCGCGACGACCGGACCGGGTGGTCGGCCCGACAGAGCGCGGCGGGCCGACCACCCCCGGCCGGTACGGGCGCGCCGGCATCGGCGCCGTGATGCCGGGATCGAGCGGGACGTGCCGAGGTATCCGGGCGCAGCGCACGGAGCCGACGCACGGAGCCGACGCGCGTCGCCCCCGCGGTCGGCGGCCGGACAGGTCGGTCCGCGGGGCACTGCGCGGTGGCGCCGGGCCGTAGAGTCTCGTCGATAGGAGGTGCCACATGCGTCCTATCCGTACGGCCGTGCGGCTCGCCGCCCTGGCGACCGCGACGGTCACCGTCCTGGCCGGACCCACCCCCGCGCACGGCGCGCCGGCCACGTCTCTCACCCCCACCGGCACCCAACCGGTGTTCGACTACACCCAGGCCGTCCGGGAGCGGCTGCTCGTGCAGACGCCGGTGGACAGCGACGGCGACGGCCGCCGCGACGTCGTCGCGGTGCGCGTCATCCGTCCCAGGGAGACCGAGGCCGGGCTGCGGGTGCCGGTCATCTTCCAACCCAGCCCCTACTACGCCGGCCTCAACGACGTGCCGAACCACGACGACATCGACCGCGACGCCCCCGCGCGGGGGCTCGCGCCGACCCCGTTCAGCCGGCCGGAGGATCTGATCACCTTCGGCGGCTACCTGGACAACTACTTCGTACCGCGCGGCTACGCGGTGGTCTTCGCCGACAGCCTGGGCAGCGGGGGCTCCACCGGCTGCCCGACCTCGGGCGGCGCGAACGAGACGCTGGCCATGAAGGCGGTCGTGGACTGGCTCAACGGCCGGGCCCGCGGGTCCACCGCCGACGGCGTGCCCGTCCGAGCCCGCTGGTCGACCGGAAAGGTCGGCATGATCGGGGTCTCCTACAACGGCACGCTGCCCAACGCCGTGGCGGCCACCGGCGTACGCGGGCTGGAGACGATCGTGCCGATCGCCGCCATCTCCAGCTGGTACGACTACTACCGGGCCAACGGCGGCGTCGTGTCGCCCGGCGGCTACCTGGGCGAGGACACCGACGTGCTGGCCAAGGCGGTGCTCACCCGCAGCGCGCCGGAGGCGTGCGCCGACGTGATCGCCGGCCTGGCGCGCGACCAGGACCGGGAGACCGGCGACTACAGCACGTTCTGGCGGGAGCGGGACTACGTGCGCCGCGCGCACCGGGTGCGCGCCAGCGTGCTGCTCGTGCACGGCCTCAACGACTGGAACGTGCGCACCGCGCACGCCGGCCAGTGGTGGCACGCCCTGGCCGCGCACCGGGTGCCGCGCAAGATCTGGCTCCACCAGGGCGCGCACACCGACCCGTTCAACGTCCGCCGGGCGGAGTGGCTGCGCACCCTGCACCGCTGGTTCGACCACTGGCTGCACGGTATCGACACCGGCATCATGGCCGAGCCGCAGGCCGACATCGAGACCGCGCCGAACCAGTGGGAGACCGCCCGCGCCTGGCCGCTGCCGGGCGCCCGGCCCACCCCGCTGTTCCTCGGCCCGGCGGCGGCCGACGGGCGGCCCGGCACCCTGTCGCCGCGCGCCCCCGGGCGGCGGGCCGGCACCCAGTCCTTCGTGGACGACCCCGGCCGCACGCCGGGGCAGCTGGTGGCCGACCCGCTGGCCGCCGACCCGAACCGGCTGGCGTACCTCAGCGAGCCGCTGCCCGGCCCGGCCCGGCTGTCCGGCACGCCGCGGCTGACCGTGCGGGCCAGCCTGGACGGCCGGTCGCCGTACCTGACCGCGCTGCTGGTGGACTACGGGACCGCCGCCCGCTACGCCGGGCTGCGTACCGTGCCCGGGCAGCAGGACTGCGTGGGCCCCGGCGTCCCGGGTGATCCCGGCTGCTTCGCCCGGCGGGAGTACGTGGTCCGGGAGACCCCGTACAAGATCGTCACGCGGGGCTGGCTGGACGTGCGCAACCGCCACTCGGCCTGGGTCAGCCACCCGGTGCGGCCGGGCCGCGAGTACCTGCTGAGCTGGGCGCTGCAGCCGCAGGAGCACGTGTTCCCCGCCGGTCACCGCATCGGGGTGGTCCTGCTGTCCACCGACCGCGACCACACGCTGCGCTACGCCCCCGGCACCAGGGTCGACGTGCGGCTCGGGCTCAGCCACGCGGTGCTGCCGCTGGTCCGCTAGCGCGGGCGGGCCACCACCGGCCCGCCGCCACGTGCGACGCCCGCCGGGCCGCGACCGCGGCCCGGCGGGCGTCGGCGTCCGTGCGGCCCCAGACGGCGGGCCGACCGCGGGCCGGACGACCCGGGCGGACAGATCCCGGGCGGACAGATCCCGGGCGGAGAGACCCGCCCGGCCACGCCGCCCGGTTCCGCGATTTTCAGAGTTGTAAAGAGTTGTACGCGGTCGAGCGCGCGCGAAATCGCGCGCGCCTTCGGCGGCCCGGGCAGGATCACGCATAAACCGCTGGATGGATCGGCGTCTATTGACAAACCATCGACGCCGTGGCGACCATCCCCAATAACGGCCATTGT
>DATMJT010000414.1:0-4740 GCA_035553735.1 Pilimelia sp. | reverse complement strand
GTCCCAGGCGGCCCGGCCCTCCCCGCGGTCCCCGCGGTCACGGAAGCCGCCCCGGTCGCGGGGGTCCTGCCGGTCACCGCGACCGGCCTGCCCGCTGTGCTCCGTCACCCGATCCCCTCACCCGGCTGCACCCGCAGCCCTCGGGCCCAGTCCGCGGCCGGCATGGGCTTCTTGCCGGCGGCCCGCACCTCGCCGAGGGCGACCGGTTCGGTACCGGTGCCGACCAGCACCTGGTCGCGCGCCACCAGCAGATCGCCCGGGGCCAGCGGGGGGCCGTCGGCCAGCGGGCGGACCGGGCCCAGCTTCACCCGCTCCTCCCGGAAGGTGCTCCAGGCCCCGGGCGCCGGGGTGCAGGCCCGGATCCGGCGGTCCACCGCGAACGCCGGGTCCGACCAGCGGACCCGGGCGTCCTCGACCGTGACCTTGGGCGCCAGCGACACCCCGTCCGCCGGCTGCGGCACCGCCCGGGCGGTGCCCTCCTCGATCGCGTCCAGCACCGCCACCAGCAGGCCGGCGCCGGCGGCGGCCAGCCGGTCCAGCAGGTCACCGGCGGTGTCGGTGGGCCGTACGGCCTCGGTCAGCGTCCCGTACACCGGCCCGGTGTCCAGCCCCTCCTCCAGCGCGAACACGCTCGCCCCGGTCAGCGCGTCCCCGTGCAGCAGCGCGTGCTGCACCGGCGCGGCCCCCCGCCAGGCGGGCAGCAGGGAGAAGTGCAGGTTCACCCAGCCGTGCCTGGGCACGGCCAGGGCGACCGGCGGCACCAGCGCGCCGTACGCCACCACCGGCACGCAGTCGGGGCCCAGCTGGCCGAGCCGCTCCAGGAACTCCGGGTCCCGGGGCCGCGGCGGGCTGAGCACCTCGATCCCCCGCTCGTCGGCCCACGCCCCGACGGGCGAACGGACCAGCCGGCGGCCGCGGCCGGCGGGCGCGTCGGGCCGGGTGAGCACGGCGAGGAGCTGGTGCCGGGAGGCGGCGATCGCGTCCAGCGCCGGCAGCGCCACGGCGGGCGTACCGGCGAAGACCAGCCGCACGCTAGCGCCCCAGCCCGAACGGACCGCCCCCGGCGTGCGGGCTGACCTTCACGGTGGGCGGGGCGGCGGCGTCGTACCAGTCGGCCTCGCGGATCGCCTTCATGGCGGCCCTGCGGGTCTCCGGGTCGAGGCGGTCGAGGAACAGCACCCCGTCGAGGTGGTCCGTCTCGTGCTGCACGCAGCGGGCCATCAGGTCGGTACCGACGATCTGCACCGGGTCGCCGGAGGCGTTGAAGCCCTTGGCCACGACGTTGCGCCGGCGCTTGGTGTCGAAGTAGAGCCCCGGGATGGACAGGCAGCCCTCGGGTCCGTCCTGCTCCTCGGCGTCGGGGAACTCCAGCACCGGGTTGACCAGGTGGCCCACCACGTCGTCGACGTCGAAGGCGAACACCCGCAGCCCCACGCCGAGCTGCGGGGCGGCCAGGCCGGCGCCGCCGGCGTCCCGCATGGTGTCGGTCAGGTCCCGCACCAGCTTGCGCAGCTCGCGGTCGAAGTCCACGACCGGCTCCGCCGGCGTGCGCAGCACCGGGTCGCCGAACAGTCGGATGGGCTGGACGGTCACGGCGGTGCTCTCCTTCGGTGCGGGCCGGGCCCCCTCGGTGCGGGCCTGGTCGTCGGCGCGGGGCCGGGCCGGCGTCCAGTCTACGGAGCGCCGGCGCCCGCCCGCCGACGCGCCCGCCGCGTCGGGCGCCCGCTCCCGCCGTACGCTGCCGGGGATGAGCACCCGCGACGCCGCGCCGGGCGGTGCGGCGCACCCGTCGTCACCCGACGCGCACCGGGCGCCGGCCGGGCCCCGGGCGTCCGGCGGCGCCGGCCCGCCGGGCGGTACCCGCCCACGCGCCCGGCCCCGGCCGCCGGGGGCCTGGCCCGACCGGCTGGCCCGGGCCGCCACGGAGGCGCTCGCCCCCGCCGGGTGGGCGGCCGCCATGCCGCTGGTCGTCGCCGTGCGCGCCACCGGCCCGCACTGGGCGCTCGGGCTGGGCTGGGGGTCGCTCGCGGTGCTCTTCTGCGCGTTGGTGCCCTACGGCGTGATCTGGCTCGGCGTGCGACGGGGGCGGCTGACCGACCACCACATCGGGGTGCGGGAGCAACGGCGCGGGCCCCTGCTGTACGGGCTGGCGTCCGTCCTGGTCGGACTGGGCGTCCTGGTGCTCCTCGGGGCGCCGTGGCCGCTGGTCGCCATGGTGGTGGTGATGTTCGCGGTGCTGCTGCTCGTCACCGTGGTCAACCAGTTCTGGAAGCTGAGCGCCCACGCCGCCGTGGCGGCCGCCTCGGCGGGCGTGCTGGTCCTCGAATTCGGGCCGCCGCTGCTGGTCTCCCTCGCGGTCGTGGCCGTCGTGGGGTGGTCGCGGGTCCGGCTCCGCGACCACACGCCGGCACAGGTCGCGGCCGGCGTCGCCGCCGGCGCCGCGGTCGGCCCACCGTTGTTCCACGCGCTCGCCTGATCCGGGCGTCGCACCCGGGACGACGCGGCGTGGGCGTCGCGGCGCCCACGGCCGCGGCCGGGTCCGGCGGGTGCGGCGCACGTCACGGTAGCGGGGCGGGATGATCCGTTGACTTCAAGTCCGCTTCAGGTACGACGGTGGTCGGCATGAACGCACACTCCGCCGCATCGACACCCCGCCCCCTCGACCCGGCCGGGCGCCCGACGGCTCCCGGCCGCCGCCGGCCTCCCGGACTGCCGTGGTGGCAGGCGGCCGCCGCCGGTGCCGCCGTGGCCGCCGCGGTCAACCTGCTGATCTTCGCCGGGGCCAGGCTCGCCGGCGCCGACCTGGTCCTCGACGCGTCACGCGCGCGGCCGTACCCGATCACGGCCGGCGGAGTCCTGTTCTCCTCGGTGGTCCCCATGGTCGCCGGAATCGCGCTGGCCGCACTGCTGTCCCTGCTGTGGTCGGGCTTCCTCCGGGTGGCGCAGGTCACCGGCGCGCTGCTCGCCGTGGCCACGCTGGCGGGCCCGCTGACCAGCGAGGCCGACGGCGGCACCGTGGCGGCGCTGACGGCCATGCACCTGGTGTCCGGGGTCGTGGTCGTGGCCGCCCTGGAGGCGGTCCGGCGGCACCGCCGCGGCCGCCCGGCATAGCCGGCGCCGCCGCGGCCTCGCGGCCCGGCAACACCGCCGCGCCCGCGCGGCACGGCAACACCGCCGCGGCCGCGCGGCCCAGCAACACGCCGCGCCCGCGCGGCACGGCAGCACTGCGGCGCCCGCGCGGCCCAGCGGCACCGCGGCGGCCGGTCGCCCCACCGGCTAGAGCAGGTCCAGCGGGTCGACCTGGACCCGCACCGGGTCCGGTGCCTTGCGGGCGGTGCGCACCGCGACCGCGGCGCGCAGGGCGGACGCGAGGGCCCCGCCGTCCGCCCGGGCCACCCGCACCAGCATCCGCTCCGGCGCCGCGGCCCCGTCCGCCCCGCCGGACGGGGCCCGGCCGCCGGCCGGCACCGGCCCGAGCAGCTGCGCGCCGGCCGGTAGCCGGGCCGCGGCCAGCAGCTCGTCGACCGCGGCCGCCGGGCCCGTGAGGCTGGCCATCCGCACGGCGGGCGGGAAGCCCAGCTCGCGCCGCTCGGCCAGCTCCCGGGCCGCGTACCAGCCCGGGTCCCAGCGCAGCAGCGCCTGCACCGGCGGCAGGGCGCCGTCGGCCACCACGACCACCCGGCCCCCGGCGGCCGCCGGCCGGGCCAGCGCCGCGGCGGCCAGCCAGCGGCGCAGGGCCTCCTCGCCGGCCCGCAGGTCGGCCCGGGTGAGCAGCGCCCAGGCGTCGAGCAGCAGCACGGCGCCGTACCCGCCGTCGGCGACCGGCTCGGCGCCCGGGGTGGCCACCACCAGGGCCGGGCCGCCCGGCACGGTGGCGAGCACCTCGTCGCGGCCGGAGGTGCGCACCGGCACCCCCGGGAACGCCCGGCCCAGCTCCTCGGCGGTGCGCCGGGCGCCGGTCACCGCGGCGCGCAGCGCCCGCGCGCCGCAGTGCGGGCAGCCGCGGCCGGCGGCACCGCGGCCGCACCACCGGCAGCTGGCGGCCCCCCGGGCCGAGTTCAACTCCAGCGGCCCGGCGCAGTGCGGGCAGCGCGCCGGCGCCCGACAGCCCGCGCAGGACACCGCCGGCAGGTAGCCGCGGCGCGGCACCTGCACCAGCACCGGCGCCCCGGCGCCCAGCGCGCCCCGGGCGGCCTGCCAGGCCAGGCTCGGCAGCCGGGCGGTGGCCGCGGCCGGATCCCGGGCCAGCTGCGGGTCGTCGCCGGCCGGGGCGACCTCCGGCGCCCGGGCGCGGACCGCGGCGCGGGCGGCGACCACCTCCCGGGCCCAGCCGGTCTCCACCAGCAACTGGCCCTCGGCACTGCGCGCGAAGCCGGCGAGCAGGGCGCCGGCGCCGGCCAGCTGTGCGCGGGTGAGCAGCACCTCGCGGGCGTGCGGGTACGGGGCCCGCGGCTCGGCGTGCACGTCGTCGCCGTCGTCCCAGAGCGCCACCAGACCGAGCCGCTCGACCGGGGCGAACGCGGCGGCCCGGGTGCCGACGGCCACGGCCACCGCGCCGCGGCGGACCGCCAGGAAGCGGCGGTACCGCTCGGCCGGGCCCAGGGCGGCGGACAGCGTGACGTGCCGGCCGGGCCCCAGCACCGCCGTCAGCGCCGCGTCGAGCCGGTCGCAGTCGCGCCCGTCGGGCAGCACCGCCACCACGCCGCGCCCGCCGGCCACGGTCGCCGCGGCGGCCTCGGC
>DATMJT010000413.1:0-4272 GCA_035553735.1 Pilimelia sp. | reverse complement strand
CGGTGGTACGACGTACTTCCAGCCGGTCAACGAGATCCTGCAGGTCTACAGCCTGACGCTGATGACCGGTGGCAGCACGACGCCGCCGAGCACGACCAGCCGTCCGCCGACGAGCCCGACCAGCACCAGCCAGCCGCCGGGTGGGACCACCTGGGCGCCGGGGCGCTACTACGCCGCCGGCACCACGGTCACCTACAACGGCGTGACCTACCGCTGCTGGCAGTCGCACACCTCGCAGTCCGGCTGGGAGCCGCCGAACGTCCCGGCCCTCTGGCAGCGCGTCTGAGCGGCTCACGGTTGCCGGGGGCGCGCGGCGCCCTGACGCGCTTCGCCGCGCGGCCCCGGCGTACCGGCTGAACAACCCATCGGACCTCGCCCGACGCGCGGCGGTGGTCGCGGGCCCCGGACCCGGCCCGCGGCCGCCGCCGCTGCCGTGGCGGCGCGGCTACGGCTGCGGTGCCCGGTAGTGGTGGCCGCCGGCCGTGTCCCGCGCCGCGGCGCCGAGCAGCACCGTGACCCGGCACTCCGGGTCGCCCACGGCGATCCGCTCGTCCAGCAGGACCACCGCGTGACAGAGGTTGCGCGCGGCGATGCCGCCGAACACGCTGGAGGTCATCCGGCACAACGCCGGGGCGTGGCGGACGGCGGTGCCGAACGGGCACTGCCGGTTGCCGAGCACGATCCGTTCCTCGCTGACGGCGATGGGGTGAAGCCCACCTGTGCGACCAGCCGTTCCGCGGTGGCCGGTCCCAGGTCCCCCTCGGCGGTGCGGGCCATCTCCACCACCAGGGCGCGCAGGAACGCCTCCCGACCGAAGCCCTCCCGGGCCCGCCTCCTCGGCGGTCGGCAGGGCGTTGACCACGCGACGGGGCGGGTCCAAGCGAGGTCTCCATCCGCCGGACGAGCGCCAGCTCCGCCCGCACCCGCTTGCCCGCGGAGCGCTTGGCGGCCACCTGGAGCTCGTTCGCCAGCTGCGACACCAGCCACAGGCCGCGGCCTCGGTCGCTGTGTCCGGACGGTGCGGACGGCGGCGGCAGGTGAAACGCCGGGCCCAGGTCGTGGACGGTCAGCACCGGGTGGTGCGCGGACCAGTCCAGGCCCACCCACACCGGCCCACCGGCGTGCTCGACCGCGTTTGCCGATCAGCTCCGAGGCCACCAGCTCGGCGTCCCCGACCCGGTCCGGTTCGGGGGCGTGCCGGCGCAGGTACGCGGCGATTTCCACCCCTGCCGGACGGCGTCCTCGCGCGCTGCCGGATGGCGTCGCGGGTCCGCCGCGCGGGCTGGGCCGGCGGGCAGCCGTCAGGCGCGACGCGGCGCGCCGGCCGCCGGCAGGTCGGTGCCCGGGTCGATGGCCCAGTGCCGCGTGTCCAGCACCCGGTCGGCGAAGGTCACCCGCCGGGTGCCCAGGGAGCGGAAGCCCAGGGCGCGGCAGATGCCGTTCGACGCCCCGTTGCTCGTTCCGGGGAAGGCGTGCACCAGACCCCACCGGCCGTCGTCGCGGGCGGCCTCCAGCAGGGCGCGGGTGGCCCGCTTCGCCAGGCCGCGGCCCTGGAACTCGGGCAGGACCATCCACCCGATCTCGGAGATCGGCTCGCCGTCGAGCTCGTGCGACCACAGGGCGACGGTGCCCGCCACCCGATGCGCAGCCGCCGGCTCCGGCACGATCATCTTGATCCAGTCGATGTCGGCAGCGGCCCGCGCGACGTCGCGGAGCACCTTCGCCTCGATGCCCTCCCGGGGCAGCGGGCCGCCCAGCTCCGCCATCATGACCGGATCGCAGCGCATCCGTACGTACGCGTCGAGGTCACCGGGCTCGACGTCGCGCAGCAGCACGGCGGACTCCCTCCGCGCCTGCCGACCCGGCCGCGCCGGGCCGGCTCAGGCGCTCTGCCAGAGCCCGATCAGATTGCCCTCGGTGTCGTGCACGTAGGCGGAGAACCCCATGTCACCCACCGCCTGCCGGCCGAGCGCCGTGCGGCCGCCGAGCTGCTCGACCCGGGCCAGTGCCGCGTCGATGTCGGACACCTCGATCACGATCACCGGGGACTGGATCGGCCCCTGGCGGGCCAGCATACCGCCGTTGATCGCGCCGGGCTCCATCGGTCCGGCGTCGCCGGAGGGGGTCGTGGTGACCAGTGTGTAGCTCATCTGCGGCATCGACTGCAGCTGCCAGCCGAAGGCCTCGCCGTAGAAGGCCCGGGCCCGCTCGGCGTCGTCGACCGGAACCTCGAAGTGCACCACCCTGCCGCTCATCGGTGTCCCTTCCCGTCGGAGTTCCCTGGTTGTACCACGGCGCGGCCCCGGTCCACCGGCCGAAGGGGCGGCGGATGGCGGCGACGGGGCCCCACCCGGAGCCCGCGGCGGGACTCACACCCGGAACTGGGCGACCAGCTGCTGGAGCGCCGTGGACATCTGGGCCAGCTCGCGGGCGGCGCGCTGCGACTCGCCCACCCCGACGCTGGTCGCCTGCGCCGCGCCCGCGACGTCGGTGATGTCGTGCACGATGCTCGCCGAACCGGCGGCCGCCTGCGTGACGTTGCGACCGATCTCCCCGGACGTGGCGGTCTGCTCCTCCACCGCCGAGGCGATGGTGGCGGAGTAGCCGTTGATCTTCTCGATCACCTCGGAGATCTGCCGGATCGCCGCGACCGCCTCGGTGCTCTCGTGCTGGATGTCCGCCACGCGCGCCGAGACGTCCTCCGTCGCCTTCGCGGTGGCCTGTGCCAGGTCCTTGACCTCGCTGGCCACGACGGCGAATCCCTTGCCCAGCTCGCCCGCGCGGGCGGCCTCGATCGTGGCGTTGAGGGCCAGCAGGTTGGTCTGCTCCGCGATCGAGGTGATCATGCTGACGACATTGCCGATTTCCGCGCTGGACTGGCCCAGCCGCGCGATCGTGTCGTTGGCCGAGGCGGCGACGCCCACCGCCTGGTGAGCGATCTTGGCAGCCTCCGTCGCGCTGTTGGCGATCTCGCGGATCGACGTGGTCATCTCCTCGCTGCCGGCCGCCACGGTCTCGATGTTGCGCGAGACCTGCTCCGCGGCCGCGGACACCGAGTCCGCGCGGCCGCTGGTCTGTCCGGCGCTGTCGCCGATCTGGTCACTGACCGCGGACAGCTCCTGCGAGGCGTCGGCCAACTGCCCGCCGCTGGCGCCGATCCGTTCCACCGTGGCGCGCAGGTTGGCCGTGGCACGGTCCAGGTCGGCGGCCATCGTGCCCAGCTCGTCGGTCGTGGTGACGCCGGCACTGCGGGTCAGGTCACCCTCGGCGACCGCCTGCACCACGCCGGACACCCTGCGCACGGCGGCCACGGTCATCCTGGCCACCAGCAGCCCGAACGCCAACGCGACCAGCAGCCCGCAGATGAGCAGCGTGATCACGAGGGCCCGCCCGCTGGCGTAGGTCTCCATGCTGCGCTGCAACTGTCGCTGGGCCTGGGCGGACTCCCGCTCCACCAACTGCGTCACCAGCTGCTCGGCCTCGGCGGCCACGGGCGTGAGGTCCCGGTCGCGCAGGCGCTCCACGGCGACGGCGTCGTCGCGCCGGCTGGCGGCCAGCACGTTGCCGCGGGCCTCCTGGTAGTTGGCCCACGTGTCGCGCAGCTGGGCGACCAGCTCCGGGGCCGCGCTCCTCTCGGCGTACAGGTCGAGGTCCGCGGCGAACGCCTGGTCCGCCTCCCTGATCTTCTGCTCGTACCTGGTCATGCTGGCGTCGGTGGTGGAGATGGCGTGGCCGAGCACGCTCAGCCGGGTGGCGGCCATGTCGGCCGAGACCTTCTGCACGCGGTTCAGCGGCACCACGCCGTCGTCGTAGATGGCCTGGGCCGTCGTGTTCATCGACGCCATCCGCGCGATCGCGAACCCGCCCACCGTCACCGCGACCGCCGCCATCAGCAGGATCCCGGAGGTGATCTTCGTGTTCAGGCTCCGGTTGCCGAGCCACCGGCCGAGCGGGTTCGCCCGCACGCGGGCCTCCAGCACCGCCGCACCGCGCGTCTCCGCCATGCTGCCACCCCACTCGACGTTCGGCGGTGGCCGGGTGGCGACCCGGACCGCTCACGGTCACGACGGGTGCCTATCGGCAGTCGACCACCGCGCTGAGCATCGGCGGCAAGCCGCAACCTGGCGGATCCGGGCCGGCACCGGGGCGAGCGGGACGGTCGGGCAACGGCGGCGCCAAGGCCGGGGGTCGGCCCGGGCCGGGCGCGGGCGAGCGGTACGGCCAGGCAACGGTGGCGCCAGGGCCGGGGTCGGCGCCTTCCGGGCCGGGCCG
>DATMJT010000412.1:0-10488 GCA_035553735.1 Pilimelia sp. | reverse complement strand
GTGTGGGCGAGCCCGCTCCGCAGCCGGGTCGACCCGGTGCCGCGGCGCCCGGGCGCGGGGCGGCTCAGAGGTCACCCCGGCAGCCTGCCCAACGCCGGGACCGCCAGGAATCGTCCGGTCGGGCACTGAACGGCCGACCGGTCCCAGCCGACCATGCGCGGCGCGGCGGACCCGCGGCGCGCGACGGGCCGGCTCAGCGCGGTACGACCTGCTCCGCCGCCCACTCCCGCCAGCCGTCCAGCCGGTCCGCGGCGGCGGCGAGCTGGTCGGCCACGGGCCCGGGGCCGGTCGAGCCGGGCGTGGTGCGGGCGGCCAGGGCCGAGCGCACCGACAGCACGTCCCGCACCTCGGGCTGCAGGTGCTCGCTGACCAGCTGCAGGTCCTCGTCGGAGACCTCGTCCAGCGCGCACTCGCGGGCCACGCACAGCGCCACCAGGCGGCCCGTGACCTCGTGCGCCTCCCGGAACGGCACCCCCCGCCGCACCAGCCAGTCAGCCACCTCGGTGGCCAGCGAGTAGCCGGCCGGGGCCGCCGCCACCAGCCGGTCGACCCGCACCGTCATCGTGGCGACCAGGCCGGCGAGCGCGGGCAGCACCAGCTCCAGCGTGTCCACCGCGTCGAACGCCGGCTCCTTGTCCTCCTGCATGTCCCGGTCGTACGCCAGCGGCAGGCCCTTGAGCATGGTCAGCACCGACACCAGCCCGCCGATGAGCCGCCCGGCCTTGCCGCGGGCCAGCTCGGCGATGTCCGCGTTCTTCTTCTGCGGCATGATCGACGAGCCGGTGGCGAACGCGTCGTCCAGCTCCACCCAGCCGAACTCCTGCGAGGTCCACAGCACCAGCTCCTCGCCCAGCCGGGAGAGATGCACCCCGGCCAGGGCCACGACGAAGAGGAACTCCGCCACGAAGTCGCGGTCCCCCACCGCGTCGATCGAGTTCGCCGCCGCGGCGGTGAAGCCCAGCTCCCGGGCGGTCTGCACCGGGTCCAGCGGCAGCGACGAACCGGCCAGCGCGCCGGCGCCCAGCGGGCAGATCGCCGCCCGCGCGTCCCAGTCGCGCAGCCGCTCCAGGTCGCGCAGCAGCGGCTGCACGTGGGCCAGCAGCTGGTGGCCGAAGGTGACCGGCTGGGCGTGCTGCAGGTGGGTCATGCCCGGGGCCGGGGTGTCCAGGTGCCGCTCCGCCTGCTCGACCAGGGCGTCGGCCAGCTCCACCAGCCGGCTCGCCACGCCCCTGGCCCGGTCCCGCAGGTACAGGCGCAGGTCGGTGGCGACCTGGTCGTTGCGGGAGCGACCGGCGCGCAGCTTGCCGCCGAGCGCACCCAGCCGCTCCAGCAGCCCCCGCTCCAGCGCGGTGTGCACGTCCTCGTCCTCGACGGTCGGCCGGAACTCCCCGGAGGCGCAGGCCGCCTCCAGGTCGTCCAGCGCGGCCAGGATCCGGCCGAGCTCGTCGTTGGTGAGCAGCCCGGCCCGGGCCAGCACCCGGGCGTGCGCCCGGGAGCCGGCCAGGTCGTACGGGGCCAGTCGCCAGTCGAACTGCACGCTGATCGACAGCCGGGCCAGCGCCTCCGCGGGGCCGCCGGCGAACCGGCCGCCCCACAGGCGGGTGCCGTTTCCGGACGGAGTGCTCTGCGGGGCCGGGATGAACTGGTTCACGAGCACCATTCTGCGTTCCGCGCCCTTGCGCCGCGTGGCCGGGTGTGCCGGCCGTGCCGGGTCTCGGTGCGGCGGCTCACCGGTCGGCGCCGCCGAGCCGGGCGTCGCGGGCGGCGGCCAGCCGGCTGGGCAGGCCCCACAGGTGCACGAAGCCCTTGGCCAGGGACTGGTCGAAGGTGTCGCCGGTGTCGTAGGTGGCCAGGCCGAAGTCGTACAGGCTCGCCTCCGAGCGCCGGCCGGTGACCACGGCCCGGCCGCCGTGCAGGGTGAGCCGCACGTCGCCGCTGACGTGGGTCTGGGTGGACTCGATGAACGCGTCCAGGGCGACCCGCAGCGGGGAGAACCACAGCCCGTCGTACGCCAGCTCGCCCCAGCGCTGGTCCACGGAGCGCTTGAACCGGGCGAGGTCGCGCTCCACGGTGACGCTCTCCAGCTCCTGGTGCGCGGTGATCAGCGCGATCGCGCCGGGTGCCTCGTACACCTCGCGGCTCTTGATGCCGACCAGCCGGTCCTCGACCATGTCGAGGCGGCCCACGCCCTGCGCGCCGGCGCGGCGGTTCAGCTCGACGACGGCCTGGTACGGGGTGACGGTCTCCCCGTCGACGGCCACCGGCACGCCGGCGTCGAACGTGATGACCACCTCGTCGGGGTCGCGCGGCTCGGCCGGGTCCGCCGTGTAGGCGTACAGCTCCTCGATCGGGGCGTTCCAGATGTCCTCCAGGAACCCGGTCTCCACCGCCCGGCCCCACAGGTTCTGGTCGATGGAGTACGGGGACTTGGCCGACACGTCGATCGGCAGGCCCTTCTCCTCGGCGTACGCGATGGCCTTGTCCCGGGTCCAGGCGAAGTCGCGGGCGGGGGCGATAACCTCCAGGTCGGGGGCGAGCGCGGCCAGGCCCGCCTCGAACCGGACCTGGTCGTTGCCCTTGCCGGTGCAGCCGTGCGACACGATCGTGCCGCCGTGCTTGCGGGCGGCGGCCACCAGGTGCTTGACGATCAGCGGCCGGGACAGCGCGGAGACCAGCGGGTAGCGGTCCATGTAGAGCGCGTTGGCGCGCAGCGCCGGCACGCAGAAGTCGGCGGCGAACTCGTCCCGCGCGTCGACCAGCTCGGCCTCGACCGCGCCGCAGTCCAGGGCCCGCTGGCGGATGACCTCCATGTCCTCGCCGCCCTGGCCGACGTCGACCGCGACCGCGATCACCTCGGCGCCGGTGCGCTCGGCGAGGTACGGGATGGCCACGGAGGTGTCCAGTCCGCCGGAGTAGGCCAGGACGACCCGGCCCGAGGCGCCAGCGTTGCCCGTCATGGTGTGTTCCCTTCCAAATGTTCCCGGCCGGCGGCGCCGGCAGCGTGGTCCGAGCCGGCGGCGCCGGCAGCGTGGTGCGGCCCGGCGGCTTCGGCCTCCGGGTCGGCGGCGGGGTCCCGACCGGCCCAGCCGGCCAGGGTCGCGGCGAGAGCCGCCCCGCCGGTGCCCTCCCGGGCGATCACGAGAATGGTGTCGTCGCCGGCGATCGTGCCGACCACGTCCGGCAGCCCGGAGCGGTCCAGGGCGCTGGCGAGGAAGTGCGCCGCGCCGGGCGGGGTGCGCAGGACGACGAGGTTGCCGCTGGCGTCGGCGCTGGTGAGCAGCTCCCGCAGCAGCCGCACCAGGCGGGCGGGGGCGTGCTCGGCCGGGCGCAGCGCGACGGCCCCGTCCTCGGGGATCACGTACGCGGCGGGCCCGCCGTCGCCGCCGCGCACCTTGACCGCGCCCAGCTCCTCCAGGTCGCGCGACAACGTGGCCTGGGTGACCTGCACCCCCTCGACCGCGAGCAGCTCGGCCAGCTCGGTCTGGGAGCGCACCGGGCGCTGCCGGATCAGCTCGACGATGCGGGCGTGCCGGGCCGCCCGGGTGGCGGGGCCGGTGCCCGGGCCCGCGGCCACGGTGCGCGCGCTCACCGGATCACCTCGCTGCGCCCACTCACCGGTCACCTCGCCGGGTCCGCGCCACGATGGCGCTCCAGCAGCCAGGTGAGCAGCGCCTTCTGCACGTGCAGCCGGTTCTCCGCCTGGTCCAGTACCGCGCTGTGCGGGCCGTCGAGCACCTCGTCGGTGATCTCCTCGCCGCGGTGCGCCGGCAGGCAGTGCAGCACGATCGCGCGGGGTGCCGCTCCGGCCAGCAGCGCGGCGTTGACCTGGTAGGGCAGGAACGGGGTGTGCCGGTCCAGGCCGTCGTCCTCCTGGCCCATGGAGGTCCACGCGTCGGTGGCGACCACGTCGGCGCCGGCCACGGCGGCGTGCGGGTCCTCGCCGACGTCCACGGACCCGCCGGTGCCGGCGGCGATCTCGGCGGCCCGGGCCACCACCGCCGGGTCCGGGCCGAACCCGGGGGGTCCGGCGACCCGCACGCGCATGCCCGCGGTGGCGCCGGCCAGGAGGTAGGAGTGGGCCATGTTGAACGACGCGTCCCCGACGTAGGCCAGGGTCCGGCCCGCGGTGCCGCCGCACCGCTGCCGGACGGTGAGCAGGTCGGCCAGCAGCTGGCACGGGTGGAAGCCGTCGGTGAGGGCGTTGATCACCGGCACCCGCGCGGCCCCGGCCAGCTCGGCGAGCCGGTCGTCGCCGAAGGTGCGCAGCACGATCGCGGCCACGTACCGGGAGAGCACCCGGGCGGCGTCGGCCAGCGTCTCGCCGCGGCCCAGATGGGTGGCCCGGGTGTCGAGCACGATGGCGTGCCCGCCCAGCTCCGCGACGCCGGCCTCGAAGGACAGCCGGGTGCGCAGGCTGGGCTTGTCGAAGATGACCGCGACCGACCGCGGGCCCGCCAGCGGCCGGGCGCCGAAGCGGTCGGCGCGCAGCGCGACCGCGAGGTCCAGCACCTCCGCCTGCTCGGCCGGGCTGAGGTCGTCGTCACGGAGGAAGTGTCGAACCGGGCCCCGGTCGGCCGCGCCGACCGGCGGCACGAGCGCGGCCGCGGTCACGGCACGGCTCCGTCCCTGTCGCCGGCACCCCGCCCGCCGGGGGCGGGGCGCTCCACGCCGGGGCTGGCGGCGTGGGGCCCGCCGGCGTCCGGGCCGGCGTCCGGGTCGGCGGCGTCGAGGGCGGCCGGCAGCGCGGCCAGGAAGGCGTCCGCCTGCTCCACCGTGAGCACCAGCGGCGGCGCGAGCCGGACGACGTCCGGCTGCACGGCGTTGGCCAGGAACCCGGCGTGCCGCAGGCCCGCCACCACCGCGCCGGCGACCGGCGCGGCCAGCACGACCCCGAGCAGCAGTCCCGCGCCGCGCACCTCGCGCAGCAGCGGGTGACCCAGCGCCTCCGCCCCGCGGCGCAGCCGCTCGCCGACCCGCTTGACGTGGTCGAGCAGGCCCTCCGCGGCGATCGTGCGCAGCACGGCCAGTGCGGCGGCGCAGGCTATCGGGTTGCCGCCGAAGGTGGTGCCGTGGCTGCCCGGGGTGAGCAGCGTCGCCGCGGCGCCGAACGCCACGCACGCGCCGACCGGCAGCCCGCCGCCCAGGCCCTTGGCGAGGGTGACCAGGTCGGGAGCCACGCCCTCGGCCTGGTGGGCGAACCAGTGCCCGGTGCGTCCCACGCCGGTCTGCACCTCGTCCAGCGCCAGCAGCGCCCCGTGCCGCGCCGTGATCTCGCGGGCGGCGGCCAGGTAGCCCGCCGGGGGCACCACCACGCCGTTCTCGCCCTGGATCGGCTCCAGCAGCACCATGGCGGTGCGGTCGCTCACCGCGGCGGCCAGCGCGGCGGCGTCGCCGTACGGGACGTGCACGACGTCGCCGGGCAGCGGCCGGAACGGGTCGGCCTTGGCCGGCTGCCCGGTCAGCGCCAGGGCGCCCATGGTCCGGCCGTGGAAGCCGCCGTGCGCGGCCACCACCTCGGTGCGGCCGGTGCGCCGGGACAGCTTGAACGCCGCCTCGTTGGCCTCCGCCCCGGAGTTGGTGAAGAACACCGCGCCGGTGCGCCCGCTGAGCGTCAGCAGCAGCTCGGCCAGGGCCACGGGGGGCTCGGCGGCGTACAGGTTGGAGACGTGTCCGAGCGTGGCCACCTGCCGGCTGACCGCCTCCACCACCGCCGGGTGGGCGTGCCCGAGCGCGTTCACGGCGATCCCGCCGAGCAGGTCGACGTACTCGGTGCCATCCTCGGCCACCACCACGGCGCCCGCGCCGCGCACCAGCGCCAGCGGCGGCGTGCCGTACGTGTCCATCATGGACTGTTGCCAGCGGTCCCGCAGACTCATGCGTCCTCGCTCACCATCGTGCCGGTGCCCTCCGCCGTCAGCAGCTCCAGGAGCGTGGAGTGGGCGACCCGGCCGTCCACGACGTGCGCCGCCCGCACGCCCCCGCGCACCGCCCGCAGGCAGGCCTCCATCTTCGGGATCATCCCGGCGCCCAGCGTCGGCAGCAGCGCCGCCAGGTCGTCCGGGGTGATCCGGGAGATCAGTCGGTCGGTGCGCGGCCAGTCGGCGTACAGCCCGGCCACGTCCGTGAGCACGATGAGCTTGGCTGCGCCCAGGCCCACCGCGAGCGCGGCGGCCGCCGTGTCGGCGTTGACGTTGTGCAGCACCCCGGCCGCGTCCGGGGCCACGCTGGACACCACCGGGATGCGGCCCGCGGCGATCAGGTCGTCCACCGCCGAGGTGTCCACCTCCGCCACGTCGCCGACCTGGCCGACGTCGACCGGCTCCCCGTCGACGTAGGCCGGGCGCCGCACCGCGGTGAACAGCCGGGCGTCCTCGCCGGACAGGCCCACGGCGAACGGCCCGTGCTCGTTGATCAACCCGACCAGCTCGCGGCCCACCTTGCCGACCAGCACCATCCGCACCACGTCCATGGCGTCGGCGCTGGTGACCCGCAGCCCGCCGCGGAACTCGCTCGGGATGTCGAGCCGGTCCAGCATCGCCGAGATCTGCGGGCCGCCGCCGTGCACGACGACCGGGCGGGCTCCCACGTAGCGCAGGAACACCAGGTCGGACGCGAAGGCCCGCTGCAGCGCGGGGTCGGTCATCGCGTGCCCGCCGTACTTGACCACCACGGTGGCGCCGTGCAGCCGGGCGAGCCAGGGCAGGGCCTCGATCAGGGTGGCGGCCTTGACCGCCGGATCGGCGGCGGCGGGCACGGCGGCGCGGCCGGTGGGGGCGGGGACGGTGCCGGTCATGTCGAGTACGCCGAGTTCTCGTGCACGTACGCCAGCGACAGGTCGTTGGTCCACACGGTCGCGGCGGCGGCGCCGACGTGCAGGTCGACGGTGATCCGCACGGCGCGCCCGGCGAGGTCGACCTTCGTCCGGTCCTCGGCGGCGGCGCCGCGCCGGCACACCCACACCCCGTTGACCGCGACGTCCACGCCGTCGGGCTGGAACGCCGCCCGGGTGGTGCCCACGGCCGCCAGGATCCGCCCCCAGTTGGGGTCGTTGCCGAACAGCGCGGTCTTCACCAGGTTGTTGCGCGCCACCGCCCGGCCCACCTCGACCGCGTCCTCCTCGGTGAGCGCGCCCACCACCTCGATGGCGATCTCCTTGGTGGCGCCCTCCGCGTCGGCGAGCAGCTGCTGGGCCAGCCGGTGGCAGGCCTCGGTCACCGCGGCGGTCAGCTCCGCGCGGCTCGGCGTGACCCCGGAGGCGCCGCTGGCCAGCAGGAGCACCGTGTCGTTGGTGGACATGCAGCCGTCGGAGTCGATCCGCTCGAAGGTCACCCGGCACGCCGCCCGCAGCGCCTCGTCCAGCGCGTCGGCCGGGGCGGCGGCGTCGGTCGTCAGCACGGCCAGCATGGTGGCCAGGCCCGGGGCCAGCATCCCGGCGCCCTTGGCCATGCCGCCCACCCGCCAGCCGGCGGCCTCCACCGCCGTGCTCTTGGACCGGGTGTCCGTGGTCATGATCGCCGCCGCGGCCGCCGTCCCGCCGTCGGCGGACAGCTCCCGCACCGCCCGGCCGACCCCGCCCAGCAGCGCCGGCATGGGCAGCCGCTCGCCGATCAGCCCGGTGGAGCAGACCGCCACCTCACCGGCGCCCAGCGTCGCCAGACCCGCCGCGCGCAGCTCGGCGGCGGCGTGCTCGGCGGTGGCGTGGGTGTCCTGGAAGCCGGCCGGGCCGGTGCAGGCGTTGGCCCCGCCGGAGTTGAGCACCACGGCGCGCACGACACCGCCCCGCAGCACCTGCTGGCTCCACAGCACCGGCGCGGCCTTGACCCGGTTGACCGTGAACACCCCGGCCGCCGCGTGCTCGGGGCCGTCGTTGACCACGACCGCCACGTCGGGCGCGCCGGCGGCCTTCAGGCCGGCGGCCACCCCGGCGGCCCGGAAGCCGGCCGGCGCGGTGACCGTCACGGGGCCCACCTCCCCCGGTCCGTCGCGGACCTGTGCGTCGCGGTGGCCCGCCCGTCCGGCCCGGCGGTCACGGTGCGACCCCGTGCGCGCTGAGGCCGGCGGTCTCCGGCAGGCCCAGCATCAGGTTGGCGCACTGCACGGCCTGGCCGGCGGCGCCCTTGCCGAGGTTGTCGATCGCGCTGACCACGATCACCCGGCCCGAGTCGACGTCCACGGCGGCCTGCAGGTGGGCGGCGTTGGAGCCCAGCGTGGCGCCGGTGTGCGGCCACGCCCCCTCGGGCAGCACCCGCACGAACGGGCTGTCCGCGTACGCCGCGGCCAGCGCCGCCCGCACCGCGCCGGCCGACACCGGCGCCACCGGCACGGCCGTGACGGTGGCCAGGATGCCGCGCGGCATCGGCGCCAGCACCGGGGTGAACGAGAGCGTGCGCGCCCCGGTGGCCTGCTTGATCTCGGGCACGTGCTGGTGCGCACCGACCCGGTACGGCGACAGGGCGCCCATCACCTCGCTGCCGAGCAGGTGCGGCTTGGCCTCCCGGCCCGCTCCCGAGGTGCCGGACGCGGCGACGACCACCACGTCCTCGGGCGAGACCAGGCCGGCGGCGATGAGCGGGGCGAGGGCCAGCGTGGTGGCCGCGGCGTAACAGCCGGTGGCCGCGACCCGGTCGGCGGCGGCGATGGCGGCGCGCTGGCCCGGCAGCTCGGGCAGGCCGTACGTCCAGGCGCCGGCGTGCGGACCGCCGTAGTAGCGCCGCCACGCCTCGGCGTCGGCCAGCCGGTGGTCGGCGCCCAGGTCCACCACGGCCGCGCCGTCGGGCAGCCGCGCCGCCAGGGCGGCCGAGTGCCCGTGCGGCAGCGCCAGGAAGACGAGGTCGGCGTCGGCCAGCGCCGCCGGGTCCGTCTCGGCCAGCGTCATTTCGAGGCCGGCGAGGTGCGGGTGCACGGTGGACACCGGCGCCCCGGCGTGCCGGTGTGCGGTCGCCGCGACGAGGTCGAGGTGCGGGTGCGCGGCGATCAGGCGCAGCAGCTCGCCGCCCGCGTACCCGCTGGCGCCCGCCACCCCGACCCGAATGCCCATACCCACCTCCGCATAACTATGCGGAGCACCGTATCAGCCGCCCGGCCGCCGAGGCAACGCCATACCGCCTCCTGCTCCATCGGCTCCGTGGTGCGGGCGCTCAGGCGCCGCGCAGGGCGGCACCGACCCGGGCGGCGGCCTCGGCCACGGCGGCGTCGCGCGCGGCCACCGCCTCCTCCACCGTCAGCGTGCGGTCCGGGGCGCGGAACGTCAGGTTGTACGCCAGCGAGCGCCGCCCGGCACCGAGCTGCGCGGCCGAGGTGTACACGTCGAACAGCCGCACCGACTCCAGCAGCTCGCCCGCCCCGGCGACCAGCGCGTCGCGCACCTGCCCGACCGGCACCGCCTCGTCCACCACCAGGGCCACGTCGATGAAGGCCGGCGGGAACGTGGACAGCCGGGGCGCCGGAATCACGCCCGGGCGCGGCAGCGCGTCCAGGGTCACCTCGGCCGCGCACATGCGGCGCGGCAGCTCCAGCGCGGCCACCACGGACGGGTGCAGCTCCCCGGCGTACCCGACGACGGCGTCGTCGACCAGCAGCGCGGCGCAGCGGCCCGGGTGCCAGGGCGCCCGGTCGGCGGCGCGCACCCGCAGCCGCCCCTCGGGCACCCCGGCGGCGGCCGCGACCAGTCGCGCGGCGGCCACGGCGTCGGCCCAGCCCGCCGGCCGTCCCGGCCCCCACCAGCCGGCCGGCTCGATGTCCCCGGCGAGCACCACGGCGGCGTGCCAGGGCTGGTCGGGCACGAACGCCTCGGCGGCGGCGAGCTCGTCGTCGCCGGGCCGGTCCGCGACCCCGAGCGCCGGCGGCCGCCCGGCCGGCGCCGGCCGGGGGTGGAACACCATGCCGATCTCGTACAGGGCGAGGTCGCGGTGGCCGCGGCCGAGGTTGCGGCGCAGCGCCGCCAGCAGCGGCGGCAGCAGCGTGGTACGCAGCGCCGGCTCCTCGTCGGACAGCGGGTTGACCAGCCGCACGGTGGCCCGCCGGGGGTCGTCGGCGGCCAGGCCCAGCGCGTCCAGGGCGGCGTCGCCGACGAACGGGTAGCACAGCGTCTCGACGTACCCGGCCTCGGCCAGCGCCGTGGCCACGGCCCGGCGCTGGCGCCGCCCGGGCGCCGCTCCGGCGCCGGCCGGGGCGACCGGCAGCACGCTCGGCACGTTGTCGTACCCGTCAAGCCGGACGACCTCCTCGACCAGGTCGGCCGGGTCGGTCAGGTCCGGGCGCCACGGCGGCGGGGTGACGGCCAGGATCTCCGCGCCGCCGGCGGCGGGCGCCTCGGCGGCGACCGCGCAGCCGACCTGTTCCAGCAGGGCCACCACCCGCGGCGTCGGGTAGGGCACCCCCGCGGTGCGGGCCGGCAGGTCGGCGGGCAGCGCGATGGGCGTGCGCGGGGCCGGCGTGTGCACGTCCAGCAGCCGGGGGTCGGCGGTGCCGCCGCCGTACTCGGTGAGC
>DATMJT010000411.1:0-3899 GCA_035553735.1 Pilimelia sp. | reverse complement strand
CCGCCGCCCGCCCGCTCGCGTCCACCCGTCGTTTCTACCAGCGCCGCGGAGCCCGCCGCAACGGCGCGGGCTCAGTGCGCGGCGACGAGGGCCCGCCGGGCGGCCACCGCGGCGTCCGGGAAGTCGGTGAACACCCCGTCGAGCCCCAGGCCGTAGAACAGCCGGTACTCGGCCGCGGCGTCGCCGTGTCCGGCCGGCTCCGGTCCGGCGCGGAAGTCCGTCGGCAGGAACGCGTTCTCGCTGCGGAACGTCCAGGCGTGCACCGCCAGCCCGGCGGCGTGCGCGTCGGCCACGAAGGTGGTCGGTTGCCGCAGCGCACCGGCGGCGTCCCGCGGCACGATCAGGTTCTTGTGGGCGCCCACGCCCTGGGCGTACCGGCTGATCCAGGCCAGCCCGGCCGGCGTGGCCAGGTCGGCGTAGGTGCGCCGGTCGCCGTCGGCGGTGAAGTCGTACGGTCGGCCGGCGGCGTCCAGCAGCTGCACCAGGCGCACGTCCGTGGCCTTGCTCAGGGCGCGCAGGTTGGCGGTCTCGAAGGACTGGATGAACACCGGGGCCCGCCGGTGGTCCAGCCCGTTGCGCCGCAGCGTGCGCAGCAGCGGGCGCTCCAGCGGCAGGCCGATCGCGCGGAAGTAGCCGGGGTGCTTGGTCTCCGGGTAGATCCCAATGGTCCGGTGCCGGCGGCGGCTCTCCGCCCGCACCAGGTCGATGACCTCCTGGAGGGTCGGCACCTGGTAGCGGCCGTCGTAGGCGGTGTTTCCCGGGCGCAGCTGCGGCACCCGCTCCACCGCCCGCAGGGTCTTCAGCTCGGCCAGCGTGAAGTCCTCGGTGAACCAGCCGGTGACCGTCGCCCCGTCGATGGTCTTGGTGGTGCGGCGGGCGGCGAACTGCGGCCGGGTCGCCACGTCGGTGGTGCCGGAGATCTCGTTCTCGTGCCGGGCCACCAGCACGCCGTCCCGGGTGATCACCAGGTCCGGCTCCACGTAGTCCGCGCCCTGGGCGATGGCCAGCCGGTACGCGGCCAGGGTGTGCTCGGGGCGGTACCCGCTGGCGCCGCGGTGCCCGATCACCAGCGGCCGGTGGACCGCACGGTCACCGCGGCCGCCGTGCGGGCCCTGGCCCGGGTGGCCCGGGTGGGCCGCAGCCGCCGCGGCCGGCTCGGGCAGGATCAGCGCGGCGGCGAGCACGGTGGTCGCCGACAGCATGAGGCACAGGTCGCGTCGCAGAGGCATGACCGGAGCCAAGCATCCCCTGGTGACGCGGCGTCCACGCGCGGCGGGGCGGCGGATGAACCGTCGTCGTACGGTCGGCGCGGCGCCCGGCGGACCGGCCGGCGCGGCCACGGCGCACTCAGCGCAGCGTCAGCAGCTGGTCCACCGGGGCGTGGTCGTCGGTGAGCACCCGGGCACCGCCGACGAAGGCCGCCAGCGGCGCTCCGCTGCGCACCGTCACCGGCTCGCCGGCCACGGCGTCGAGCCGGTCCCGCCACCGCGCCAGCGGCAGCGGCGCCCGGGAGGCGACGATCACGAAGTTGCCGCCGCGCTCGCCGGCCAGCACGGACGGCGACGCCGCCACAGCGACGTGCGGGAACACCGCGCCGACGGTGGCCAGCTCGGCCCGCAGGAACCGGAACGGCGGGTAGTCGATCACGTTCTGGGCGAGCAGGCCGTCGGGGCGCAGCACCCGTTCCACGTCGCCGAACAGCTCCCGGGTGCTCAGGTGCCACGGCACGGCGAGATGGCCGAAGGCGTCCCCCACGACCAGGTCGTGCGCGCGGTCCGGCTCGGCGGCCAGGCGTACCCGGGCGTCGCCCACCGCCACCCGCAGCCCCGGCCCCGGCCGCACGCCGAGCCGCTCCCGGGCCAGCGCGACCAGCCCGCCGTCCACCTCGAACACCACGCTGCGGGAGCCCGGCCGGGTGGCGGCCAGGTACGTCGGCAGGGTGAACCCGCCGCCGCCCAGGTGCAGCGCGGTCACCGGCCGCCCCGGCGGGGCGGCCACGTCGGCGAGGGCACCGATCCACCGGGTGTAGGCGAACTGCAGGTGGGTGGGGTCGGCCATGTCCACGTAGGAGTGCGCGGCGGAGTTGAGCAGCAGCAGCCGCCCGGTGGGCCGCTGCGGGTCGGCGCGCACGACCGCACAGTGGTACGCCGTCTCCACGGCACACGGGCTGGGGGCCAGCCCGGTCGCCCCGGCCCCGACCAGGCCCAGCACGGCCAGGGCGGCGCGGCCGCCCACCGCCGGCCGGTCGCCGGCCCCGGCGCCGCCGGTGCGGACCGCGCCGCCGGCCCGGCGCAGGTAGCCGGCGAGCGCCAGCCCGCCCACGCCGAGCAGCGCCGCCAGGGTCAGCGTGATGACGCTCGTGGGCAGCGCGGCCACCAGGACGAAGCCGGTGACCAGGGTGGCGGTGATCGCGCCGAGGGTGCCGATGCCGGACAGCCGGCCCACCACCTGCCCGGTGTGGCGCAGGTCGGCCAGCTGCAACTTGATCACCAACGGGGTGACCGCGGACAGCAGCCCGGCGGGGACCAGGACGGCCAGCCCGGTCAGCAGCAGGACGCCGCCCGCGCCGCCGCCGCGCAGCGCCTCGCCGGCGTACCGGACCAGCGGCAGGGTCAGCGCGCTGGCCAGCGCCGCCAGCAGCAGCGCCGGCGCCAGCAGCCGGCGCGGGTCGTGCCGGTCGGCCAGCCGGCCGCCGGCGAAGGCACCGTACGCGATCGCGGCCAGCGCCGTCCCGATGACCGCGCTGCTGGTCTCCAGCGTGACCCCCACGTACGGCGCGACGAGCCGCAGCGCGGTGATCTCCAACACGAGCACCGCCCCGCTGGCGCCGAACACCAGCGCGGTGGCCAGGCCGGACGGCAGGGCCCGGGATCCGTGGGTCATCGGCCGATGGTAGGCGCTCCCGCCGGGGAGCCCCGGGACGGCCGGCGCCCGCCGGCGGCGGCTAGTACACCGACAGGTGCACGTGGTTGGTGTGCGCGCTGGCCGGGTCGCCGCCGCCGGAGTACGCCCGCCAGCCGCTGCCGGGGAACCAGATCTGGCGGTACCAGATCACGTAGAGCACGCCGAGCCGGTCGGCGTTGCGCACGAAGAAGGCGGCGAGGTCGTTGCCGTAGCGCCGGTCGTCGCCCGCGGCGTGCCCGCCGAACCCGCCGACCTGCGCGGCGAAGTCGCAGGCCCGGCCCTTGGGGTGCTCGTACGCGTCGCCCGTGCGGAAGCAGGAGACGTAGCGCCGGAAGCCGACGGCCTGGGCCTGCCGCAGCGCGTGCAGGGTGCGCGGGGTGAGGCAGCCCGACGTGGTCGGGTCGTCGATGATGCACGACTCCCGGGGCCAGGAGCCGTCGGGGTTGCGCGGCGCCGGCTTGGCCAGCGGCGAGGTGGCGCTGACGAACCCGCCGGTGGCCTGCCCGCCGACCTCGGCGAGCGCCCGCACGGCGTCGTCCTGCCGCTTCTTCATCACCGCGACCTGCCGGCGCTGGGTGGCCACCTCGCGGTCGATCGCCGCCTTCGCGGTGGCCTGGGCGGCCCGGGCCGCGTGCAGCTCCCGCAGCTGCGCGTCGTCGCGCTGGGCGATGAGGTCCGCGGCGCTGGCGCGGGCCAGGAAGGCGTCCGGCGAGGCGGCGCTGAGCAGCGCGGTCACCACGCCGATCCGGCCGGTGCGGTAGGAGGTTGCGGCGACGGCGCCGACCTCGACCGAGATCTCCTGCAGCCGGGTCTCGATCCGGGCCAGCTCGCCGGTCAGCTGGCGCTGCCGCTTGCGGGAGCGATCCAGCGCGGCCTTGGCGTCGACGTAGCCGCGGGCCGCCGCCTCCAGCACCTCGCGCAGCGTGGGGGTGCCCTCGCGGCCGGGGGTGGGCTCGGCGGCGGTGGCCGCGCCGGCGGGCAGGGCGACGCCCAGC
>DATMJT010000410.1:0-3362 GCA_035553735.1 Pilimelia sp. | reverse complement strand
GCGGAGCCGGAATCCGCGCCCCCGCCGGCCCCGCGCCCCGACCGCGACCGGATCAGGTCGCTCACCACGCAGCGGCTGGCCCGCGCCCTGCGGGTACCCGCCGAGGAGCTGTCGCCCCGCCTGGCGTTCGCGGAGCTGGGCGTGGACTCGATCACGGGGATGTCCTTCGTGGCCGAGCTCGGCGAGGAGCTCGGGCTGGAGCTGGACGCCGCGCTCCTCTACGACCACACCACCATCGACCGGCTGACCGACCACCTCACCGACCTTGTCGGCAACTCCACCGGAGGGCAGCGATGACGAGTACCGAGTTCCGATCCGTCGTGGATCGCTACCTCACCGGCGGCCCGGCCAGCGGGTCGGTGCCGCCGCCGGCCGAGGCGCCCACCCTGGACATCGCGGTGGTGGGCATGGCGGGCCGGTTCCCCGGCGCCGACGACGTCCGCGCGTTCTGGGACAACCTGGCGGCCGGGCGCACGTGCGTCGGCGAGCTGCCGAGGGAGATCCTCGGCGGCGACGGCCGCGGCTACCGGTGGGGCGGTGTGATCAACGACCGGGACTGCTTCGACCCGGAGTTCTTCGGCATCGACCCGCGCGAGGCCGACTCGATGAACCTGCACCAGCGGCTGCTGCTGCAGGAGTCCTGGCACGCCTTGGAGGACGCCGGCATCGACCCGCACTCGCTGTCCGGCTCCGACACCGGGATGTTCGTCGGCGCCGAGCCCGCCGGGTACCTGCACGAGTCGTTCACCGGCGCCTCCGACGCCCTCGTCGCGTCGCGGCTGTCGTACATCCTCGACTGGCACGGCCCGGCGCTGGTGGTCAACACCGCCTGCTCGTCGTCCATCGTGGCCATCCACCTGGCCTGCCAGAGCCTGCGCAACGGCGAGTGCGGCCTCGCGCTGGCGGCCGGCGCCAACGCGGGGCTGAGCCAGGGACCGCTGAACCTGCTCGCCGACATGGGGGTGCTCTCGCCGTCGGGGGAGTGCCGCACCTTCGACAACTCCGCCAACGGCACCGTGTTCGCCGAGGGGGTGGCGGTGGTGGTGCTCAAGCGCCTCGCCGACGCCGAGGCGGCCGGTGACGACATCCGCGGGGTCATCCGGGCCACCGGCGTGAACCACGACGGGGCCAGCAACGGCCTCACCGCGCCGAACGGGCTGGCTCAGGAGCGGCTGATCGACGCCGTGTACCGCCGCTACGGCATCGACGCCTCCCGGATCGGGTACGTGGAGGCGCACGGCACCGGCACCGCGCTCGGCGACCCGGTCGAGGCAGGCGCGCTGGTGCGCGCGTTCAGCAGGTACCGGCCCAACCCCGGCGGCTGCGTGCTGGGCAGCGCCAAGGCGCACATCGGCCACACCGGCGCGGCCGCGGGCGTCATCGGCCTGGTGAAGGTGCTGCTCAGCATGCGCCACGAGCGGTTCGTCGGCATGCCCACGTTCCGCACCCTCAACCCGATGATCAGGTTGGACGGGTCGGGCCTCACCATCGACGCGGTCGGCCGCCCGTGGCCCGCCACCCCGGGCGTGCCGCGGCTGGCCGCGGTGAACTCCATGGGGCACAGCGGCACCAACGCCCACCTGGTGGTCGAGGAGTATCCGCCCCGGCCGCGGTCGGGGCAGCCGGCCCCCGGACCGGCCGCGGTGCCGCTGGCGGCCCGCAACCGCGAGCGGCTGGAGGCGCTGGCCGGAGAGCTGGCCGACTACCTCGACCGCGGGAGCGCGGCGACGGGGGACAGCGGGGACGACGTGCTCCGCCGCCTCATCGCCGACCTGCTCGGCATTGCCCCGGCCCAGGTCCAGGGCGACCGGGACCTGGAGAGCCACGGCGCCGAGCCGCACCAGCTGGCCCGGCTCGCCATCCTGCTGACCCGGCAGACCGGGCGACAGGTCACCGTGGACACGCTCTACGAGGCGCCCTCCGTGGACAGCCTGGTCTCGTCGCTGGCCCCGGCCGCCCCGGCGGACGGGCAGCGGACCCGGCGCGAGCCGCCCACCCTCGCCGACGTGGCGACCACGCTGCAGCAGGGCCGTGCGGCGCTGGACGAGCGGGCGGTGGTGATGGCCGGGTCGCTGCCGGAGCTGGTGGCCGCGCTGCGCGCGCTCGCGGCGGGCCGCCCCACGCCGGACACGGTCGCCGGCCGTGCCCGCGGCGGTGAACCGCGCGCGGCGGGCGGCTCCCTGCCGGAGCTGGCGCGGGCCTGGTGCCGCGGCGCGGCGGTCGAGTGGCCCGCCTCCGGGGGCCGCCGGATACCGCTGCCCGGGTACCCGTTCGCCCGCAACCGCCACGGCCGCGACCGCCTGGCGCCGCGCCCGCCGGTCCCGTCGGTGCCCGCCGCCGCGACGCCGACCGCGGCGGTTGCCGAGCCGGCGCAGGCCGCCGCGGTGCGGGTTGCCGAGCCGCTGCCCGGTGCTCCGGTGCCGGCCGCCCCGCCGGCGGCGGCCGCCGAGCCGGTGGCGACGCTGACCCCGGCCGTCCCGGCGCCGGGTGCCGCCCCGCCGGCGGCCGAGCCGGCGGCCGGCACCGGCGGGCCTGGGGAGCTGCGCGAGGACGTGGCCGGGTGGCTGGCCGGCGTGATCGCCGTGGAGGTGGGCATCGACCCGGCCGCCATCGACCGCTGGGAGCGGTTCGACGCGTTCGGCGTGGACTCGGTGGTACGCACCCGGGTGAACCAGCAGCTGGCCGACCGGTTCCCGGCGGCGTCCCGGACCCTGCTGTTCGAGTTCGCCACCATCGACGAGGTGGCCGATCTGCTGGCCACCGACTTCCCCGCCGACTGCCGCAGCGCCCTGCGCGCCGCCGGCGTCGCGCCCGCCGCGACCGCGGCCCCGGACGGCCGCGCCGCGGCGTCCGCGGCCGGGTCCGGCGGTGGTGACGGGGACGTGGTCGGGTGGTTGTCGGCGGTGGTGGCCGACGAGGCGGGGATCGATGCCGCGGGGGTGGATCCGTGGCGGTCGTGGGATGCGTTCGGGATCGACTCGGTGGTGCGTACGCGGGTGAACCACCGGATCGCGCAGGCGTTTCCGGATGCGTCGCGGACGTTGTTGTTCGAGTTCGGGACGGTCGGTGAGGTGGCGCAGAGCCTGGCGGCGGACTTCCCGGAGCAGGCGCGGGACCTCTCGGGCGCCCCGGCGAGGGGCGGGCACGCACCGACCGGGGACCGCGTCCCGCCGGCGCCCACCGGACCGGTGCCGCCGTGGCCGGTGGCGCCGACCTGGGCGGCGCCGTTCCCGGCGCGCGAGATCGGGTTCTCCGCCAGCCGGGTGCTGCTCGACCCCGACGCCGACCCCGACGACACCGAGCTGGTGCGCCAGCACCAGGCCGAGCTGCTCGACGTGCTGCTGCGCGGGGAGGATCTGGAC
>DATMJT010000409.1:0-18972 GCA_035553735.1 Pilimelia sp. | reverse complement strand
GGCCGGCTCCGAGGCACGGGCCGGACTGCATGGCACAGCCGCCCGGTACGCGGGCCGAGCGGCCGGCCCATTCATACCGGTGAGCGACGAATGGTCACAAGCACATCACGCCCTCTCGGCGCCAGATCGCCGTACTTTGTGCGCACCGGACAGCCGCCGACGGGTGGTTTTGTTGATCCGGTCCGTAACCCGTCGCCCGGGGTAGCCCGATCGGGGGAGGGGTTTCGCCCCACCCGGGCCGGGCATACCGGTGAAGTGACCACGTCGACTCGCCCACCGGGTCCGGACGCCGGGCCGCGCAGCCCCACCGGGCTCAAGGGGCGCGCCCTGCGTTCGGCCGTCGTCCGCACGCTGAAGGAGTTCCAGCGGGACAACCTCATCGACTGGGCGGCGGCGCTGACGTACTACGGCGTGCTCTCGCTCTTCCCGGGCCTGCTGGTGATGGTCTCGCTGCTCGGCCTGGTGGACCCGTCGGTCACCGACGAGCTGGTCGGCAACCTCACCGAGCTGGCCCCGAAGGAGGCCCGCGCGATCATCACCAGCGCCCTGGAGAGCCTGCGGGACACCAACAACGCCGGCCTGATCGCGCTGCTCGGTCTGCTCGGCGCGTTCTGGTCGGCGTCCGGCTACATCGGCGCGTTCATGCGGGCGTCCAACGCGATCTACGACGTCCCCGAGGGCCGGCCGATCTGGAAGACGCTCCCCATCCGTGTCGGGGTCACCGCGCTGACCGGCCTGCTGCTGGTGATCAGCGCGCTGATCGTGGTGTTCACCGGCCGGTTGGCCCAGCTGGCCGGGAACGTGGTGGGCGTGGGCGACGTCGCCGTGCGCATCTGGGACATCGCCAAGTGGCCGGTGCTGGTGCTGCTGGTCAGCCTGCTGTTCGCGCTGCTGTACTGGGCCTCGCCGAACGCCCGGCAGGGCGGCTTCCGCTGGATCAGCCCGGGCGGCCTGCTGGCCGTGCTCCTGTGGATCCTGGCCTCGGTCGGCTTCTCGCTGTATGTGGCGAACTTCGGCTCGTACAACAAGACCTACGGCGCCCTGGGCGGCGTGATCGTGTTCCTCGTCTGGTTGTGGATCTCCAACATCGCGGTGCTGTTCGGCGCCGAGTTCGACGCCGAGTTGGAGCGCCAGCGGGCCGCGAGCGCCGGGCACCCGGTCGACGACGAGCCCTACCTGCGCCTGCGCGACGACAGCAAGGTGGACCCGGAGGCCCACCAGGGCCTGGGCGGCCCGTCCGGCGACTCGCGCGAGACCCGGTGAGCTGACCGGCGCCGACCCGACCGGTGGGCGTGGCGGGAGCGGCGGCCCGACCGGACCCCGTACGCGGTCAGGGCACCGGGTCGGCCGTGCCGCGGGGGACCTCGGCGGTGCACCGGCGGATCCGCCCGGCGGTCAGCCGGGCGCCGGTGACCAGGCCGTAGCGGCGCACCGCCTCCAGCCCGTACCCGCTGCACGTGGGGCGGTGCCGGCAGCGCGTCGGCAGCCGCGGGGACAGCCAGCGCCGGTAGCCGCGGATCGCGGCCATGCCCACCCGTCCGGCGACCCCCGAGTCGGCCCGCGGAGCCCGGCGCGGCGTGCGGAGCGCCAGCAGGCCGAGCAGCGCCGACCCGAGCAGGAAGGGGCCGCAGTCGCAGTCCGGGGCGCAGTTGCAGTCACAGCTGTCGTGCCAGCGGCGCCTGCGCCGACGGCGGTCACGGCGGCCCCGGAAGCGGCGACCGGGGGAGTCGTCGAAGGTCGCCACGGCGGGATGATCGTGCTTGGTCACGCTGGCAGTGTCGGGATCCGGGCGGCCGCGGGCCATCGGCTGTCCGATCAACGACAGTCGCCGACCCGACGCCGCCGGGCGGCGGGCGGCCAGTCGGACCGGGTCGACGGCCCCGCCTCATCCGGTACGGCCCGCCGCCGATCGGGTGCTCGGGCGGGTTCGGCGGCCCGGCGACCCGGGCGGGGTTCGGTGACCCGGGCGGGGTTCGGCGGCCCGGCCACCCGGGCGAGCCCGACGCCCCGGGCCTCTACCGACCGTAACCGCATGATGCCTTTCCGGTCGCGCACGGTGATGTGTCTGCCGTTTGCTCAACCGGAGCCGACAGGTGCCGATGGACAGTCCGCGAGTCCGTCGGCCGCCAACGGTCGGCGGCATGTTGAGCCGGGGGTGTCGGTGCGTCGGTTCCTGGCGTCACGCCCGCCCCGGGTCGTGCCGCCGCACGCCCGGTGGAATCGCTGGGCTGCCGCCGGCATGGTGCTCCTCGTGATCGCCGTCAGCTTCATCGTGGTGTGGGCGTCGACCGTCACCGCGCAGGCCGGGCGGGCGGCCGAGACCGCCACGCGGCTCGCCGACGGCTACCAGCTCGCCGGCCGGGCCCTCACCGCCGAGAGCCTGATCGTCTACCGGTACCGGCTGGCGCCCACCCCGCTGCTGCAGGCCGAGTTCTACCAGGCATCGGACGACCTGCGCGCCGCGCTGCGCCAGGTGCGCACCCAGGGTACGGACGCCGACCGGGTGGTCGCGGCGCGCATCGGCTCGTGGCACGACCGCTATCTGGTGACCGTCGGGCGCCTGTTCGTCGCGGTGGACCGATCGGACCACGGCGAGGTGCGCCGGATCACCACTCTGGAGGCCGAGCCCCTGCAGCGGGAGCTGTCCGATACCGTGGCCGCCGAGGCCAAGGCGCGCCGGGCGGACTCCGTCCGGCTGATCCGGGAGCTGCGCGAGCTGCAGGCCCGGACCGCCCGCAGCGTCCCGGCGGTGCTGGTCTCCGGCATCGTGCTCGTGGCGATGTTCTTCGCGATCCTGCGTCGGTACCGGCGCGACGCCGAGGCGCAGGGCCGGCAGGCGCTCTTCGACTCGCTGCACGACCCGCTGACCGGCCTGGCCAACCGGCGGCTGTTCAGCCAGCGCCTCGGGGAGGCGGTCGCCGACGGCGGCGCCGGGCTGGTGCTGCTGGACCTGGACCGGTTCCGGGAGATCAACGAGGCGTTGGGACAGGGCTCCGGGGACCGGCTGCTCGTCCAGGTGGGCCGCTGGTTGCAGGCCGCCACGGGCCCGGGCGACACCGTCGGCCGGCTGGGCGGGGACGAGTTCGCGGTGCTGCTGCGCGGGGTGCGCTACCCGGCCGAGGCGGTGGCGGCCGCCGAACGGCTGCGCCGCGCCACCGAGCAGTTGATCCGGCTGGACAGCGTGGACCTCAGCGTCGAGATCAGCGCCGGGGTGGCGCTGTCCGGGCTGCACGGACAGGAGGCCGGCACCCTCCTGCAGCGGGCCGAGGTGGCGATGTACACGGCCAAGCACCGCAACAGCGGCGTGGCCCTCTTCGAACCGGGTGCCGAGGTGCACGACGCCGAGCGCCTGGCCATGCTGGGCGAGTTGCGCCGGGCCATCGACCAGGGCGATCTGGAGCTGCACTACCAGCCGAAGGTCTCGATGGCGACGGGGCAGGCGTGCGGGGTGGAGGCGCTGGTCCGCTGGCCGCACCCGACCCTGGGCATGGTCTCGCCCGACCGCTTCGTGCCGATGGCCGAGCACACCGCGCTGATGGGCCCCCTGACCGCGCTGGTGCTGCGCGGCGCGCTGGCCCAGGCGCGGCGCTGGATCGACGCCGGCACCCCGCTGCCCGTGTCGGTGAACCTCTCCGCCCGCAACCTGGCCGACCCGCAGCTGGACCACACCGTGGGGCAGCTGCTGGAGGAGTACGACGTGCCGCCGGAGATGCTCACCCTGGAGCTGACCGAGAGCGCGATCATCACGGAGCCCGAGCACGCCCGCCGGCTGCTCCGCCGCCTGCGCGCGGCCGGCGTGGGCCTGGCCATCGACGACTTCGGCGCCGGCTACACCAGCCTTGGGCAGCTCAAGACGCTGGCGGTGACCGAACTCAAGATCGACCAGTCCTTCGTGGCGGCGATGACCACGGAGCCGAGCGCCGGGGTGATCGTGCGCGGGCTCATCGAGCTGGCCGCCAACCTGGGGCTCAGCACCACGGCCGAGGGCGTGGAGGACGCCGAGACGTACCGCCGGCTGCAGCTCTACGGGTGCGTGGCGGCGCAGGGCTTCCTGATGGCGCGGCCGATGCGCGCCGAGGAGCTGGACCAGTGGCTCGCTGGTCGGGTCCGCCGGCTGCGCGTGGCCTGAGCCGGGTCCGCCCGCCCGGACGGTGGTCGGCCCGTCCGTGGCGACCACGGTGGACCCCGGCCTTCGCCGGCCACGGCGCAGCCTGGGATGGGACACTTCCGGCGTGCGCGACGAGGAACACCACCTGCTCGGCGAGGGGCCCACGCTGCTACTCCTGCACGGCCTCGGGGCCACCCGGGACGTCTGGGAGGGCTGGGTGCCGCTGCTGACCCGGCGCTGGCCCGGCCGCTGGCTGGCCCCGGACCTACCCGGACACGGCCGGGCCCAGCCGCTGCACCGCTACTCCTTCGGGGCGCTGGCCGCCTGGGTGGCCGACCGCCTCGGCCCCGCCGAGCCCGTGGTCGTGCTCGGCCACTCGCTCGGCGGCGTGGTCGGTCTGGTCCTGGCCAGCGGCTGGTTCGGCGTGCCGGTGCAGGCCGTGGTGGGGCTGGGCATCAAGGTGAGCTGGACGGCCGAGGAGCTGGACCGGGCCCGCGCGCTGGCCGCGCGGCCGGTCACCTGGTTCGGCTCCCGGGACGAGGCGGCCGCCCGGCACCTGCGCGTCGCCGGGCTCACCGGCCTGCTGGAGCCACACGCCGCCGCCGTCGACGCCGGTCTGCGGGAGGAGGGCGGCCGTTGGCGCCTGGCCGTGGACCCGGCCGCGTTCGGCGTCGGGGCACCCGACGTGCCGGGCCTGCTCGCCGCCGGCCGCGCGCCGGTGGTGCTCGCCCGCGGCCAGCACGACCCGATGGTTTCCGACGCCCAGCTGCGGGCCCTGGATCCGGGCGCGGTCTCCCTGCCCGGGCTGGCGCACAACGCCCACGTCGAGCACCCCGCCGCGGTGCTCGACCTGCTCGCCGACTACCTGCGCTGAGCCGCGGGCTCACCGGCCGCCGCCGGGCCGGCACGGTGAGGTGCGGGGCGATCGGGCCGGAGGCCGGGTGGACGGGTATTGGCCCGACCGGCCGGCGACCCCAACCGGTTCCTCGCCACCATTCAGGTCGGCATCACCCTGGCCGGGTTCCTGGCCTCCGCGCCACCATTCAGGTCGGCATCACCCTGGCCGGGTTCCTGGCCTCCGCCGCTGCACGACCTGCCGGACCTGAGCGTCGACCTCGCGGTCGACGACGACCGCCCGGACACCACGGGCGCCGGGCTCCTGCTGGCGCGGCTCGGCCACATTCCCACCGGCCCGGGGAGACCGTGCGGCTGGGCGGGTACGCGGCCGAGGTGGTTGAGGTCACTAGCCGGGCGATCACCCGGTCCGGCTGCGCGCCGCCCCCGGCGCCGGCTGAGCCTTACGGATCCGCCGGGTCCGGCATTCCCGGCGCTTCCGGCCCCGACGTCTCCGGTTCGACCGTCGTCGGCCTGGCGGACCCGGGGCGGGCGCCGCCCGCAGCGCGTAGCAGGGCCCGACCGGTCTCCGTGGTCAGGTAGAGCACGTTGCGGCCGTGTTGACTGCGGCCCACCAGACCGGCGGCGTGCAGGGCCGTCAGGTGCTGGGAGACCGCGGCCGGTGACAACCCGAGCCGGCGGGCCAGCTCCGTGGTGGTCGCCGGCACCCGCAGAACGGCGAGCAGTTGGGCCCGGGTGGCGCCGAGGATCCGGGCGAGGGCGCGGTGGCCGGGTGTGCCGCCCTGCCAGAGCGCCGCCACCGCACGGGCCGGGTAGATGGCCATCGGCGGGGATTCGTGGCGCGCGTTCCAAAAGATCTTCCGGACGAACAGGCTCGGCATGAGCGGCAGGCCGCCCCGGCCGCGCAGGTCCAGCTCGTCGTCCCAGGGATCCTGGTTGATGATGCGGTCGCCGTGCCAGCGCATGGACGGGTGCAGGCGGTTGAACAGCCGCCGTACGCCTCCCTCGGCCAGGTCGCGGGCCCGGTGCGCGATGTCGGCCTCCAGCAGCGCCTGCATCCGCGGCCAGTCCGGCGCGATCGCCGCGCGGTGCCACACCCGGGCGGCCTCGACCAGGCGCTCCAGCAGCGCGTCGGGGTTGTCCAGCCCGGCGGCGACCGGCGGTGGCAGCGGGGATCTCCGGGTGATCTCGATGAGGTCAGCGATCACGGTCGCGGGTGGGGTGGCGCGGACCATGGCCAGCTCGTCCTCGACCTGGGTCAGCGGGCCCGGCGGCGCGGGGGTCAGGAAATCGGGCAGCCACCCGTCCGGCCGGGATACGCAGGACAGCAGCCGCAAGTGCGGCGCTACGTGGCGGTCGTCCAGGAGGAGTTTGGCCCGGCGGATCCACGGCAGCTGCGTCACGTACCCGCCGGGGTCGGCGAGGGCGCACACACTTCGGACGGTCTCCCACAGCGGCGAGATGCAGAACCGGATGTCGGCCGCGTCGCTCACGCCGAACCGGACCGTACTCAAGATTTTCCTCCTGTGGTGGTTTAAGCGTGGGCCGAATCGTTGGGTGGGGGGCCGGGACCGGGCTTAGCTCCCCACATGTTGGTGACGATGCCATCCACCGGGCTCCATATGCGAGCATGCGACCAATCCAGCCAAAGCGCCGAGCCGGCCTGCCCTCCGGTGGCAGGCCACCGGGTGCGAGCCGGCGTACGGGCATCGCGAACTCCGTGCGCCCGCCGGGGATCCCTGAGCTGCGCCAGCTGCGTGTAGTGGGGACGTCCAGGCCCTCGCGTACGCGCTTCGCGCCGCGATGCCCGACCCTCGCCTTGGCGGAGCGGCCGGGCGGCGGCCTTGCCGGTTCCTGCAAGATGAGCCGCAAACGGTTGTTCCCATCGGTCCGATTGGCGTAGGAAGACCTCTTGGGCATAGACGATCGGCTCGAACGGGGCACAGCCTGGCGGAAACTAAATTTTCGCAAATCAATGGCAACGGCGCCCGACAAGGCGTCGGCGTGGCCGTCGCTGGGCCAGTCCTGAACGGGTGTGTCGCCGCTTAACGGATTTCAGAGAGGACGACAATGCACGAAGTTCGACATCGCGGCCGGCGTGGCCTACGCCTCGCCCTTGCCGCGATCCTTGCCGCGACCCTGGTCGCGTTCGCCGGATTGGTCGCCACAGCCGAGGCCGTACAGGCCGCCGGCCCACGACCGCTGTTCCAGATGCCCTTTCCATGTGGACAGCAGTGGGTCGGGAGGACCTATCCGGGCCACCTGCCAAACACCAACAGCATCGACTTCACCCGAGGTGGGGAGACGAACGGCAGCCCGATCCTCGCTTCGGCGGCCGGTCAGGTCACCTTTGCCGGCTGGAACCAGGGCGGCGGGAACATGGTCAACATCATGCACGCCAATGGCTGGGGTACAACCTACCTCCACATGTTGGAGCCCGCCTGGGTGCAGGCCGGGGACGTCGTCACGATGGGACAGCAGATCGGTCGGGTCGGCAACACCGGCGACAGCAGTGCACCGCATCTGCACTACCAACAATGGATGGACCAGCCGTCCAATACGGTCGCTCCGCCTTTGACGGCGTCGAGGTCACCATCCAGGTCAACGTCGAACAGGTCCTCACGAGCCGAAACTGCGGCGGCGGCTCGTCGGGCGGGGAATTGGGGGACGTGACCGGCGACGGTTACGTCGACATCGTGGCGATCGAACGCACCGGCGACATGTATGTCTACCCCGGCAACGGTTACTCGTTCAACGCCCGCTATTGGGTCCGTAGCGGCTGGACCGGCCTCAACACCGCGGTCGGAGACGTCACCGGCGACGGCATCGCCGACATCGTCGCCGTCGAGGGCAACGGCAACATGTATGTCTACCCCGGCAACGGTTACTCGTTCAACGCCCGCTACTGGGTCGGTAACGGCTGGAACGGCTTGAGCGTGAACCTGGGCAACGTGACCGGGAGCGCTGCCGCCGACATCGTCGCCGTCGACGGCAACGGCAACATGTATGTCCATCCCGGCAACGGTTACTCGTTCAACGCCCGCTACTGGGTCGGTAACGGCTGGAACGGCCCGGTCATCGCCTGACCACCCAACCCCAGCCACCAACACGGCGGCTGCCGGCCAGCCTCCTCAGGGAGGCCCGGCGGGCAGTCCGAACCAGGACAATCTGCCCGCGCGTGGCAATTCGCGGCGACGTCAGCCACGCCGGCCCAGCCGGCTCCGGCTGCCTGCGGCCGTTCGGAGGCCGCTCGGGTCACCGGCAGGGCTGGGGCGTGGCGGCGACCTCGTCGGGTGCACGCCTCGGTCCTGGTGTTGGTCTCGTTGGTCCGCCGGGAGGCATTGGCCGTCGGCGCCGTGGTCATCGCCGCGGCGCCGACGCCGCCGCGCTGTCCACAGGTGCCAACCGGTGCGAGCTGGCGCCAGATTCGTGCCGCTGCTGCTGGCTCCAGGTGGGCGGGGATCGGGTAGCCTGGGCTCGCCTCGGGCCGCTAGCTCAATGGCAGAGCTGTGGACTTTTAATCCATAGGTTCAGGGTTCGAGTCCCTGGCGGCCCACCTCACGCCTCCGCGAACACCTGCCGACCACGTGGTCGCAACAGTGCGTGGTCATCGTCAGGGCGTAAGTCGCGGTTTGGCAGCATATATCGATCACTCTTCGTTCGTACGGCAGGGGGTTCGTATGCCGAGACCCCTACCGACCGCCGTTGTACGCGAACACGGGGTCTGGCGGCGTACCGGTTCTGGACCCGGGCGACGTTGGCGGTGGTGTGGTCGGGTCGTTCGTCACGACAGGTCAGCCGGCCACGGCGAGTCGTGTCGGCATCCAGGGGTATGGGTCGACGAGAGGTTGGCGCCGGTTGCGGCACTCCTCGCGGAGCTGGCGCAGCCGTTCTCCCGCCAGGTAGTACCTGCCGCGGGTCTCGCCTCGGGGATGCAGCAAGCCCAGTTCGGAGAGGCGACCAAGGTCTCGCGTCGCGGTGTGTTTCTCGATCTCTGCCATTTTCATGTAGCTGGAGCGGCGAACCCGGTAGCCGAGTACCGCCTCGTAGAGAATTCCGGTCACCCGCTCCGGAAGGCGACTCGCGTTGACCAGCATGTCAAGTTCGCCCCAGATCGCGGACGCTTCGCCCACGCGCTGCGCGACCGTCTGCGCCTGCATATGGTGAGCCCGGATGTTGAAGGCCGCCCACAGGTGCGCGTCGGCGCGGGGTCGCCACGAACCTTGCCCGGTGAGCGCGAGGACCTGGTAATAGTCATCCGTGTTGTGCCCGAGCCATTCCTCGATGCTCGAAAACGCGGGCTCGATGATTGTCTGGCGTGAGATGACCAGCGTCTGCAGTGCACGAGCCATCCGGCCGTTGCCGTCGCGAAACGGATGGATCATGACGAGGTTGAGGTGGGCCATTGCGCCGCGCACGAGCGGGTCGACGTCGAGGTCCGCCTGGAGACTGACCGCGAGTTCGTCCATGAGGTCAGGCACCCGGCCGGCGTCTGGCCCCTCGTACACAACGAGATCACGTTTGTCGTCGTGGACATAGATGGGACCGGTGCGGTATTGGCCGGGGCTCTTGCTCAGGTCGTGCGCGAGCATCATGTAGTGCATGCCCCGCATCGCCGACGTGTCGATCCTGAAGTGGGGGTCGCCGGCCATCTGCAGCACGTAGCCGAGGGCGTGACGGTACCCGCGGATCTCTGCCCATGTCCGCTCGTCGGCGCTCAACGGCTGCTCGTCGTCCAGGGCTGCGGCGGCGTCGTCCTCGGCCACCACGTAGCCTTCGATGCTGTTTGATCCACGGATTGCGCGGGCGAGCATCGTCCGGCGTAGGCCACCCTGCCAGCGGCGTGGCGCGCGAAGGACGTTGGCGAGCTGGCGCCGCATCTCGTGGATCTCGGCGAGCACTGCCTGGTCCTCGCGGGTCAGCGGGGGGCTAGCGTAGATCATGACGTGGCGATGTCTCTAACATAGCGACATTCTAGCTGGGTTGTTGCTTTGAAAACCACATAGCCACATCGGATCACTCGTCCGCCACCCCCAAGCGGACCGGGTGAGGCATAACGGCCGCCCCCACGACTTCCCTGCTCGACCAGCTCGACCTCCACCTCGGCCGCACCGTTGACCTCCTGGAGCAGCAGGCAGCCTCCTACCGCCGCAAACCCATCACGATCACGGGGCTGCTGCCGCTCCTCGACCGCACGGGCCTACCCCGGTTCGCCGCCGAGGTCCGCCGCCATCTCCCCCTCGCGCGACATCGTGCGCTCCCTCGCCACCGGAAGCCGCAGGTCGGACCCGCTCACCCACGTCGGTGCGACAGCGGTCGCGGACGAGATGGCACGAATGGCTCGACGAGGCCAGATATCGGACGGTCGTGACGCGCCACGGTAGCGACCGCGTGGCGGAACGCGACAGGATGCGCCAATACCATCGGGCGAGTTGCCTACGACACCGGCACGCGCTGAGGAGGACAACTGGATGACAGCCGTCGCGCCTGAGGTCAACGCGCTCGTGGAGGTACGTGGCCACCGGTGGGTCGTCAGTGACCTCGACCCGGCGCCCGACGGCGGCAACACGATCGTCAGCCTGCAGAGCGTCGAGGACGGCCGCTACGGGGAGACGCTCGACGTGGTCTGGGAGGTCGAGCCGGGCCGGCGGGTGCTACCGGTCGGCTCCCTGCCCGACCTGGAGCCCGGGCGCTTCGACCCCCCTCAGCGCCTCGCCGCCTTCCTCGACGCGGTGCGCTGGTCCGCGGTGACCAGCGCCGACACCACGCTGCTGCAGGCGCCGTTCCGCTCCGGCGTGGCCATCGAGGACTATCAGCTCGAACCAGTGGCCCGCGCGGTCGAGGCGCCGGCGGTCAACCTGCTGCTCGCCGACGACGTCGGGCTCGGGAAGACCATCGAGGCCGGCCTGGTCGCCCAGGAGCTGCTGCTGCGCCACCGCGCCCGACGCATTATGATCGTTTGCCCGGCGGGGCTGACCACGAAGTGGCGCGACGAGATGGCCGAGAAGTTCGGCCTGGAATTCGTGGTCGTCGACAGTGCCCAGTGCGCGGTGCTGCGCCGCACGCACGGCTCGGCGGCCAACCCGTTCCGGGCGTACCCGCTGATCATCGTGAGCCTGCCCTGGCTGCGTGGGCCGCGCGCCCAGCGCCTGCTCGACGAGGTGTTGCCGCCCGACGGGCCGTCGGAGACGCCGAGCTTCGACCTGCTCATCCTGGACGAGGCCCACCACGTCGCCCCGGCCGCGCCGAAGCAGGAGTACGCGGTCGACTCGCAGCAGACCCGCCTGCTGCGGCGACTGGCTCCGCATTTCGCCCACCGGCTCTTCCTGTCGGCCACCCCGCACAATGGCTACCAGAGTTCCTACACGGCGTTGCTGGAGATTATCGACCCGTTGCGGTTCGCCCGTGGCGTGGCACCGGACGAGGCGGCACTGGCCGACACCGTGGTGCGCCGGCTCAAGCGTGACATTGAGAATCCGGACGGCAGCCGACGCTTCGTCGAGCGGGAGGCCCGTGCCCTGCCGGTGGAATACCCGGAGCACGAGCGTGAGGTGCACGCCCTGCTGGCCCGCTTCGCGGCGCTGCGGCGTCGACGGCTGCGGGCTCAGCGCGGCCAGCGCGCCACCGACCTGGTCACCCTGCTGCTGAAGAAGCGGCTGTTCTCCTCGCCGGCCGCCTTCGCCCACACGGTCGCCGTCTACACCGAGACGCTGCGCTCCCGCGCGGCGGGCACGGGCGGCGCGGTGTCGGCCCGCTTCGACGAGGATGAGTGGTTCGACGAGTTCTTCGACGAGTCCGCCACGCTCGACGACGAGCTGCTCGGCGAGGCCGAGGACGGCGCGCTGAACGTCTCCGGTCGGCTGACCCCCGAGCCGGACGCCGACGAGATGGCGCTGCTGCGCCAACTGGACAACTGGGCCCGCGCCCGCGAGGGCCGCCCCGACGCCAAGGCGCGCGAGCTGATCTCCTTCCTGGACGCCGTGTGCCGACCGGACGGAAAGACCTGGACCAACGAGCGGGTCGTCGTCTTCACCGAGTATCGCGACACCCAGCTCTGGCTGGAGCAGCAACTGCGCGCCCACGGCCTCGGGGAGGACCGCCTGGAGCTGCTCTACGGCGGCATGGACCCGAACCGGCGCGAGCTGCTGCGCCTGGCCTTCCAGGCCGACCCGGCCGAGCACCCGGTGCGGATCCTGCTCGCCACCGACGCCGCCAGCGAGGGCATCGACCTGCAGAAGCACTGCCACCGCCTGGTGAACTACGACATCCCGTTCAACCCGAACAAGCTGGAGCAGCGGATCGGCCGGATCGACCGGTACGGCCAGGAGCACACCCCGCTGGTCTTCCACTTCGTCGGCGTCGGCTGGGAGAAGGCCGTCGACTCGTACGAGGCGGACTTGGAGTTCCTGTCCCGGGTGGCCAAGAAGGTCGCCACCATGGAGGCCGACCTCGGCAGCGTCAACGCGGTGCTCGCCGAGGCGGTGCAGGCCCGCATGCTGGGCCGGCTGGACCCGGGCTTCGACGTGGCCGCCGCCCGGCCCCGGCCGGTGCGCCGCCGCCGCGAACGCGGCTCGGTCGCCGCCGAGACCAACGTGCGCGAGCAGACCCGCCGGCTGCACGCGGCCGTGGACACCACCGTCGCCCAGCTCGGCATCACCCCGGCCAACGTGCACCGGGTGGTGACCACCGCCCTGGACCTGGCCCGGCAGCAGCCCCTGCAACCCCACCTCGACGAGCGTGAGCTGGCCGAGGGTCTCTACCGAGTGCCGCCGCTGACCGGCGAGTGGGGACGCACCGCCAACGGCTTGATCGACAAGCTGACGGGGGAGCAGCGCCCCATCTCCTTCGACGCCTCCGTCGCCAAGAACCGCGACGACGTGGTGCTGGCGCACCTGGGTCACCCCCTGGTGGCGATGTCCACCCGGCTGCTGCGGGCCGCCGTGTGGAGCGGCGAAACCGGACTGCACCGGGTCACCGCGGTGGTCAGCGACCACCCGAACCTCACCGAGGGGCCGCTGGTCGCCGCGTACGCGCGGTTCGTGCTGGTCGGCGCCGACGGTGTCCGGCTGCACGAGGAGGTGCTCTACGCCGGCGGCTGGATGCGCCCCGACGGCCGGTTCGCCCGGCTGGAGAGCCTCGGCGCCCTCGACGGCATCCTTGGTCACGCCCTCACCGAGGGCACCCCGGCGGGACCCCGCCTGCAAGAGCGCTTCGTGACCGGCTGGCCCCGGCTGCGCGACGGCCTGATCAAAGCGGTCGACGCCCGCACCGCGGAGCGCCTGGCCAGCCTGACCAACAAGCTGGACAAGCGCCGCGACGACGAGCGGAGCCGGATCAACGCCACCATCGACAGGTTCGGGTCGATGCTGCGCGCCGCCCTCGACGACGAGCCGGAGGAGGACCTGCTGGACCTGCTCAAGGACCCCAAGGAACTGGAGCAGGCCCGCCGCGACCGGCGCTCCTGGCAGGAGCGGCTGCACCACCTGGAGCGGGACCGGGCCCGCCAACTCGCCCGGGTGGACGCCCGCTACGCCGAGCCCACCTGGCACCTGTTTCCGGTCGCCATCGTCTGCGTCGTGCCCGAACGGGAGGCCGTCCGATGAGCGCCGCACCCGGCCGCACCGGCCCCCTTCGCCCCGGCGGGCGCCGCCCCGGGCCGCCGCCGGTCGACGGGCGTCAGCAACACCTCGACTGGCTGTCCATGGTGGAGGTCACCGGGCCGTTCCTCACCGTGCCGGTGCTGCGGGCCGCCTGGCCCACCCTGGACGCGCTGGAGCGCGAGGCCAGGGAGCAACTGCGCGCCGCGCACGCGACCTGGCGTACCGACCCGCACGACCCCGCCGCCCAGCGTGAGTGGATCACGTACGTGCTGCGCACGCTGCTGGAGTGGGACGACGCGGTCGAGACCGACCCCGGGCAGCTCACCCCGCTCGTCGTCGAGACCGGTGCACCCGACTTCGCCCTGGTCGGCCCCGGCGAGATGGTCAAGCCCGACACCACCCGGCTGCTCGGCCTGATCTGCCCGCCCGGCGTCGTGCCCACCGCGCTGTGCCGTGGTGACCAGGACGAGCGGGCCACCGCCCCGGTCGACCGGCTCGCCGCGCTCTGCCGCGCCCACGGGGTCGAGCTGGGCCTGGCCACCGACGGCCGCTGGTGGACCCTGGTCTGGGCTCCGGTCGGCGGCGTCACGGCCACCGCCACCTTCGACGCGGTGGGCTGGCCGGAGCAGGCGGACCGCGACGTCGTCCGCGCGTTCCGTTCGCTGCTGCGCCGCTCCCGCTTCTTCGCCGTGCCCGACGCCGAGCTGCTGGTGCCACTGCTGCGACGCAGCCTCGACAGCCAGGAGGAGGTCACCGAGGCGCTCGGCGCGCAGGTCCGCCAGGCCGTCGAGCTGCTGGTCGACGCGATCGGCCGGGCGGAGATCCGGGCCCGCCAGCGGGGCGAGGACCTGCTCGGTGATGCGGACGCGCAGGAGGTCTACCGCGGCGCGGTCGCCGTGATGATGCGGGTGGTCTTCCTCCTCTTCGCCGAGGAGCGCGGCCTGCTGCCGGCCGACAACGCGCTCTACGCCCAGGCCTACTCCGCCGCCCGGCTGCACGACGAGCTGCGCACCGCCGCCGACGAAGGCAGCGAGGAGGAGCTGGAGACCAGCAGCGCCGCCTGGCTGCGGCTGATCGGGCTGTTCACGGCCGTGTACGCCGGGGTCGAGCACCCCCGGCTCAGCCTGCCCGCGTACGACGGATCGATCTTCGACCCGCGCGCCCACCCGTGGCTGGCGTCGGTGCCGGTCGACGACCGCACCGTGCTGCACATGCTCAAGGCCGTGCAGCGGGTGGTCATCCGGGGCGAGGAACGCAAGCTGTCGTTCCGGGCGCTGGACGTCGAGCAGATCGGGTACGTCTACGAGGGGCTGCTCTCCTTCGAGGGCCGCCGTGCCGTCGACACCGTGGTCGGGCTGACCGGCAAGCAGGGCCTGGAGGAGGAGGTGCCGCTCACCGCGCTGGAGGCCCACGCGGCCGCCGCACCGGACCCGGCGGCGCTGGCGGCCCGGCTCGCGGAGGCGTACAAGGACTCCAAGATTGGTACGCCGGCGGCGCTGGCCCGCCGGCTGGCGCCCCTGCCCGACGGCGAGCGCGCCGAGGCGGTGCGGCGCCTGCTCGCGGTCACCGACAACGACCTGGCGCTGGCCAACCGGGTGCTGCCGTTCGTCGGCCTGCTCCGGGTGGACCTGCGCGGGTTGCCTGTGGTCATCGCCCGGGACTCGCTGTATGTCACCGAGTCCCGGCTGCGTAAGAACACCGGCACCCACTACACCCCGCGCAAGCTCGCCGAGCAGGTCGTCGAGGGCGCCCTCGAACCGCTGGTGTACGCGCCCGGCCCGCTCCAGACCGCCGACACGGCACAGTGGAGGCGCCGCTCCAGCGCCGAGATCCTGAGCCTGAAGGTCGCCGACATCGCGATGGGGTCCGGGGCGTTCCTGGTGGCCGCCTGCCGCTACCTCGCCGACCACCTGGTCAAGGCGTGGGCCGCCGAGGGCAGGGCGGACGGCCGGCTCGTCCAGGACGAGGGGCACGGCGAGTACGCGGTGCACGACACCGAGATCGACCCGCTGGTGGTCGCCGCCCGCCGCGCGGTCATCGAACACTGCCTCTACGGCGTCGACATCAACCCGATGGCCGTGGAGATGGCCAAGCTGTCGCTGTGGCTGGTGTCGATGGACCCGCACCGCCCGTTCACCTTCCTCGACGACCGCCTCGTCGCGGGCGACTCGCTGCTCGGGGTCACGTCGCTGGAGCAGGTGGAGTACATGCACCTCGACCCGGCCGCCGGCCGGAAGCTGCACGAGGACACGCTGCTCGACTTCACCGCCGAGGTCCGGTCGGTGGTCACCGAGGTGGCGCAGGCGCGCCGGCGCCTGCGCGACCTGCCCGGCGGCACACTGGCGGAGCTGGCGCGCAAGCGCGAGGTGCTGGCCGAAGTCGAGGAGAAGACAGCCCAGGCCCGGCTGTACGCGGACCTGCTGGTCGGCGCGACGCTGGCCGGCATGCGCAAGCGGGCCGGCTCCCGCGACCCGCGTGCCCGGGAGCAGGCCGCCGACGAGGCGGAGTGGAACCGCGAGGGCCTGCTGCTGGAGGCTGCCCGCCTGGCCGGCGAGGCCGCGGCGGGGGATGAGGCTGCGGCGCGCGAACAGGCCGCCCGCTGGCTGGCCACCGACCTCCCGGCGGGCGGCTTCGCCCGCCAACCCCTGCACTGGCCCCTGGTCCTACCGGAGGTCTTCGAGACCGGCGGCTTCGACGCCATCATCGGCAACCCGCCGTTCCTGGGCGGACAGAAGCTGACCGGTGTGCTCGGCACCGCCTACCGGGAGCTGCTGGTGGAGGGCATCGGTCGGGGCGCTCGGGGGAGCGCCGACCTGGTGGCCTATTTCGTGCTGCACGCCCACGACCTGCTGAGCGAACGGGGCCAGGCCGGCCTGATCGCGACCAACACCCTGGCCCAGGGCGACACCAGGGAGACCGGCCTCGACCAGGTCGTGGCGGACGGCACGCTGATCCGCCACGCGATCAAGAGCGAACCGTGGCCGTCGAGGTCGGCGGTGTTGCAGTACTGCGCGGTGTGGACGAGCCGCGCGCCGATCGATCCGGCGGCCCGCCGCCTGCTAGACGGCCGGCCGGTAGTGGCGATCAGCCCGTCGCTCGACGCCGTCTCGCGGGTAAACGGTAACGCCGAACGGCTCACCGCCAACGCTGACCTGTCGTTCATTGGGTCCTACGTCCTGGGAATGGGCTTCACCATGACCCCGGAGGAGGCGCGCGAGCTGTGCGACCGGGACCCGCGCAACGCCGAGGTGCTGTTCCCCTACCTCAACGGGCAGGATCTCAACTCCCGTCCGGACTGCTCCGCCAGCCGATGGGTCATCAATTTCCACGACTGGCCTGTCGAGCGTGCCGCGACCTATCCGGAGTGCTTCAGCCAGGTGGAGCGACTTGTCAAACCCGAGCGGGAGAAGATCACATATAGTCCAGCCGGAAAATACTGGTGGCGCTACGAGAAGACACGCCCTGAGATGTTGCGAGCTATAAGCGGACTGGAGCGGGTTATTGTGCTCGCTCAGGTGAGTAAGACAGTAATGCCAGCGTTCGTGGGCGCAGAACAGGTCTTTTCTCATAAGATCGTCGTTTTCTCTACGGACGACCCGGCCATGCTCGCCTTCCTCAGTAGCGCTGCTCACTATTGGTGGGCAATATCAAGAAGTGCGACTATGAAAGCGGATCTGAGCTACTCGCCGTCTGATGTGACGTCATCACTTGCGCGGCCGGAGTTGACGGGGGAGCTGCGGGTGCTGGGGGAGCGGCTGGACTCGTACCGGCGGGAGCTGATGCTGGCCCGCAACGCCGGGTTGACGGCCACCTACAACCTCGTGCACGACAAGGGGGTGCGCGACGAGGACATCGCCGAGCTGCGGCGGATCCACGTCGCCATCGACGAGGAGGTCATGCGCGCCTACGGGTGGGGGGACCTGGAGCTCGACCACGGGTTCCACGAGACCCGGCAGGGGATGCGCTACACCGTCGGGCCGGTGGCCCGGCAGGAGATCCTGGACCGGCTGCTGGAGCTCAACCACGAGCGATACGCCGCCGAGAAGGCCGCCGGCCTGCACGACAAGAAGAAGGCTGCCCGGCCGAAGAAGGCGACGAGCCCGAAGGCGCAACCACAGGAAGGGCTCTTCGATGTCTGAGTCGCCGGTGCTCGCCGTGCCGCAGAGCTTCGCGCCGGCCACGTCGTACCAGGTCCGCGACGAGCTGGCCGACTACCTGTCCCGCGACCTGCTCGGCCCCTGGGCCGGTCAGACCGAGCAGTTCGCGTACGGTGCCCGCGGGCCGCGCGACCGCTACCTGGTCGGCATGCTCGGGCCGAAGCACAACCCCCGCTCGGTGATCGAGGCGGCCAGCGACATGCCGGACACCGAGCCGGGCAGCGACGCCGACGGCGAGGACGGCGAGCTGCGCGAGACCTTCAGCGTGCAGAACGCGGGCCGGATCTGGGCCTCCTCGATGGGCCTGTCGTTCGGCGTGCCGCTGGACGTCGACGCGCTCGCCGTGACGGTGGGCTGGGGGCACTACGACAAGGTGCTGCGCACCGTCGAGGAGCCCGCGACCACCGGGCGCAAGGCTGGCGGCGCAGGCAAGGGCGGCGGCAGGACCGACGGGCGTCGGGCGGTGTGGGTGCGGCACCCGGTCGAGCACACCCTGGAGGTACGCCTCGACGGCGAGCGCAGCACCCGGATCCCGCTGGCCAACCCGGGTCCACCGCTCACCCCGGAAGACGCGACGCCCGACCACGCGACGCCCGGTAACGATCCGGCGACCCGAGACCGGTCGCGCGACACCGGCCCCGCCGACGAGCCCGCCGACCCGCCGACCGTCGACCCGGACGACGCGGGGGTCTTCCTGGCCGTGGACGTGCGGGAGTGTGTCGGGCCGGACGGCCAGCGGCGGCGTACCGTCGAGCTGGCATTGATCAACGCCCAGCAGGAGGCGGTGAGCAACCCCGACGCGGCGTGGCTGTTCCAGCCGGGCATCCGGGTCACCGCCCTGGACGGCGCCGCCGAGGTGTTCCTGCCCACCGACGACCCGCTGACCTCCATCGTGGACGACCCGACCGACGCGGAGGAGCGGCACCTGCGCCTGCTGTACCGCCACCACCTGACCTTCGCCGGCGGCCGCAACGTCGCCGTCCACCCGGACGTCCACCCCGGCGCCGACCCGGCCGTCGACCCGCCGGCCCGGCGGGCCTGGCGGCTGACCACCACCTGGCTGCCCACCTTCGACGTGCCGGCGACCGTGGCCCCGACGCTGGCGGACACCCCGCACCTGGCCGGGCTGGAGCTGGCCATGGACGAGCTGGCCACACTGGAGCCGGACGCGCTGGCCGCCGCGCTGGCCCCGCTGGCCAGCGGGTACGCGGCGTGGCTGGATGAGCGGGCCGCCGACGTCGCGGCCCTGCCC
>DATMJT010000408.1:0-2787 GCA_035553735.1 Pilimelia sp. | reverse complement strand
CACCCGACCGGCGACGCCCGCTGCGGTGCCGGTCGCCCGCGGCCGGTCGGCCCGTGGGCGCCGGGGCGACCGGCACCGCAGCGGGCGTCGCCGGTCGGGTGTCCGGCGGTGACCCGGGGGCGGACGCGGGCACCGATGCCGCGGCCGGGCGCGCCGGCGCGGCGGCGTCCCCACCGCTGGCCGGGCCCGATCCGCCCGGCGGGATGCCGACCCCCAGCCGGGCGGCCAGCGCCACTGGCGACGGCGTCGCCACGGGCGTCGAGCCTGCCGGCGGCGGAGCGGCTCCGGGCGGTACGCCGCCACCCGGCGGCCCGTCCGTCACCGCCCGCCCGGGGGCCGGGGGCCCGGCACCCAGCCCAGCAGCCGGCGGCCCCGCACCCGGTGATCCGGCGGCTGGCGGGCGGGGCGGCCCTGCCCCCGGCGGAGCGTCGGCCACCTGCTCCAGGAGGCGGGCGACCAGGTGGTCGAGCGGTCCGGGCGCCGCGATGCTGGTTCGCAGCAGGCGCTGCAGGGCCGGCAGCACCGCGGGAGCACCGGGTCGGGGACCGTCGCCCGGTGCCGCCGAGCCGAGGACCGGTGCCGGGGCGCCAGCCGTGGGCGCGGGTACCGACGATCCGCCGGGCGGCGCTCCGGCTCGGTCGGGTCCGGTGGTGGCCACCTGTCGCAGACCGCGCAGCAGCGCCAGCAGGTCCGGTGGCGGCCCCTCGCCTCCGATCGCGCTCACCTTCCGAGTCTCCGTCGGCACGCCGGCGGATCGGGCGGCAAGCCCCGAAATCGCCCCAGCGCCGGCCTGCCGCGGCGGCGCGCGGCGGCGCCCGCGGCGACCGGCGCCCGGAGGCTGCCCGACCCGTGGCCGAGGGTCGGTGAGGGCGCCCAGGGCCACCCGCTGGCCGGGCGCCGCGCGGCGCCCGGCCAGGCGCCGGTCAGCAGCGGATCTTGGCCTTGTGGATGGTCGTCGTCAGGGCCGGCGGCCCGTCGACCGGGGCCGGCTGGTCGTCACTGGGCCGCACGCCGGCCGCCGCCACCTTGTCCAGCACCGCCAGGCCGCGGGCGTCCACCGAACCGAAGATCGTGTAGTGCGGCCGCAGTGCGGAGTCGCCGTAGACGAGGAAGAACTGGCTGCCGTTGGTGTCGGGGCCGGCGTTGGCCATGGCCAGGACCCCGCGCGCGTACAGGCGGCGCACCCCGGTCGGGTCGGTCGGCGCCGGCGGCAGGTCCGTGGGCAGCTCGTCGGCGTACCGGTAGCCGGGGCCGCCGGAGCCCGTGCCGCTCGGGTCGCCGCACTGGAGCACCTTCAGCGTCGGGTAGGCGGTCAGCCGGTGACAGCCGGTGCGGTCGTAGAACCGGTGCCGGGCCAGGTGCAGGAAGCTCTGCACGGTGCACGGGGCCTGGGCGCGGTCCAGGGTGAGCGTGATCGTGCCGTGGTTGGTCCTCAGCTGGACCCGGACCGTGCCGCGGTTCGGCGTCCGCCGTGGGTCGGGCGGCAGCGGTACGGGGCGCGCCGCCGGGTCGTCCGGCGTCGCGGTGTACGCGCACGGCCCCGTGGTGCTCCTCGGCGGCGGGTCGACGGCTCCCAGCGCGGCGCTGGGAGCCACCCCGGCCAGGACGCCGGCGGCCATCGCCCCGGCCGCCGCGGCGGCCGCGACCCGGGCCAGCGGGCTTCGTCCGGCCCGGACCGTACGGCTCCGGCGCGCCGCCCCGCAGCGGTCGCCGGGACCGTCGGCGCCCGGCGGCGGGCAGGAGTGGGGTGTGGAGCGTTGCGGCGCGGCCGGCTGTTCGTGAGTGGACACTGGCGTCCTCCAGGATGCTCGGGGCACGGGAAACCCGTGAGTCCCCCGTCGGTCTAGTGGCTCTGACCGGACCCGTCAAGGGGCGCCGCCCGAGTGGCGGAGAAGGCCCAGCTCAACGGCGCGCGGCTCCACCCGCGTCCCGGCGCGGGTCGGGGGGGTGCGCGACAGCCGCCGCCCGGGGTGCCACAGTAGTCACGACATCGGCACCCCTCGTGATCAACGGAACCCGCCCGGGAGTTCGGTGAAGTCCCCGAAGCACGCACCGTCGTCCACCGCCAGGTACCGCTGGCTCGTCGCGCTGGCGGCGCTGGTGGTGCTCGCGCCGGCGGGGATCGCCGTCGCGGTGTACTCCGCGCGCACCGCGGCGCCCGGCACCGACCGGCCGGAGTCGGCGGGCCCGTGGGCCGGCGAGTCCCCCCGCTTCCCGGTCTCGCCGTCGCTGCGGCCGACCGAGCGGCCCACCCCGTCGGCCACCGCCTCGCGGCGTCCGAGCCAGGCGCCGAGCGCCAGCCACGGCCCCACCCGCCCGCGGACGCCGGGCGGGCCGGGCCGGTGGTGGCGGCCCGCCCCGGGGACCACCTGGCAGTGGCACATCGTCGGCGAGGTGCGGGAGCCGTTCGCCGACGTGACGATGTACGACATCGACCTGACCGACGCGGTGCCCCGGGACATGACGGTCAGGGTGCCCGGCTTCGGCGCGGTGCGCTGGCCGAAGGGCCGCAACGCCGGGGTCGTGGACCGGCTGCACGCCGCCGGCAAGGTAGTGATCTGCTACCTGGACACCGGCGCCTACGAGACCTACGAGCCCGACGCCGCGCTGTTCCCCGGCCGCGCCGGGTTCAGCGGGTCGGACTCCGCCAGCGACGTGATCGGCAACGACACCGGCTGGGACGGCGAGTACTGGCTGGACATCCGCCGCTCCCAGTGGCACCGCTTCGCGCCGATCATGTGGGCCCGGTTCGACCTGGCCAAGGCCATCGGCTGCGACGGGGTCGAA
>DATMJT010000407.1:0-8137 GCA_035553735.1 Pilimelia sp. | reverse complement strand
GTCCTGGACGAGGCGGACCGGATGCTCGACCTGGGCTTCCTCGACGACGTGGAGCGGATCCTGGCGATGCTGCCGGACGACCGGCAGACGATGCTGTTCTCCGCCACCATGCCCGACCCCATCGTCACGCTGGCCCGACGCTTCCTGCGGCACCCGGTCACCATCCACGCCGGGCACTCCGCGGAGACCGGCCCGTCCCCGCTGACCCAGCAGGTGGTCTACCGCACCCACCCCATGAACAAGATCGAAGTGGTGGCGCGGATCCTGCAGGCCCGCGGCCGCGGGCTCACCATGATCTTCACGCGGACCAAGCGGGCCGCCGACCGGGTCGCCGAGGACCTGGACTTCCGCGGCTTCGCCGCGGCCGCCGTGCACGGCGACCTGGGGCAGGGCGCCCGGGAGCGGGCGCTGCGGGCCTTCCGCAGCGGCAAGATCGACGTACTGGTGGCCACCGACGTCGCCGCCCGCGGCCTGGACGTCTCCGGGGTGACCCACGTCATCAACTACGACTGCCCCGAGGACCAGGACACCTACACCCACCGCATCGGCCGCACCGGCCGCGCCGGCGCGACCGGGGTCGCGGTCACCTTCGTGGACTGGGAGGACCTGCCGCGCTGGCGGCTGATCGACAAGTCCCTCGGGCTGGACATGGCGGACCCGCCGGAGACGTACCACACGTCGCCCTACCTCTTCACCGACCTGGACATCCCCACCGACATCACCGGCACCCTGCCGACCGCCGCGCGGGTCCGGGCGGGCCTGCACGCCGAGGTCGAGGAGGACCTGGGCGGGCGGCCACCGGGCGGCCGGCGCGGCGAGGGCCCCGGGCGGGGCCGCCGCGGCGGCGAGGCGCCAGCCGGCCGCCGGCGGCGGGCAGGCGGCTCCGCCGCCGACACGCCGCCGGCGCAGCCGGTGGACCCCGCCACGCCGGACGACGGGGCGCCGGGCCGCACCCGGCGGCGCCGCCGGCGGCGGGCGGGGCAGGAGCTGGCCGGCGACCCCGGCACGGGCCAGCCGGCCGGCGCGGCCGCGGAGCCGGGCTCCGGTGACCCGAGCCGGTCCGCCACCGGCGGGCCGGCGTCCGCCGGGCGGCGGGGCGCCGCGGGGCGGCAGGGCGCCGCCGGGACCGAGGGCGCCGATCCCGCCTTCGGCGACGGCGCCGAGCCGGTGCCGGGCGCGGCCACCCGGCCCGCCCGCCGCCGTCGGCGGCGCGGCGGACGCGGCTCGCGCGACGAGTCGGCGGCCCCGGTGGAAGGCTGACCCGCACCCGTGACGTCCACGCCGGTCGTGCGCCGGTGGCCCCGCAGCTTCGCCGACCGGCTCACCGCTCCGCTGCCCGGGACCCGTGACGTGCTGCGGATGCTGCGCGAGGGCGGCCCGCGCCGGCGCCTGCGCGCGGACGCCCCGCGCATTCCGGTGCGGCGCGCCGCCGGCCTGCCGCGGCCGGCGGCGGGCCGTGCCATGGTCACCTGGGCGGGCCACGCCTCCTACGTGCTCCAGATCGACGGCCTGACCGTGCTCACCGACCCGGTGTGGTCCACGCGCATCCCCGGGGTGCCGCGGCGGCTCACCCCGGTCGGCGTGGACTGGGCCGCGCTGCCCCCGGTCGACGCGGTCGTGATCAGCCACAACCACTACGACCACCTGGACGCCCCGACGCTGCGCCGCCTGCCCAGCGACACCCCGGTGCTGGTGCCGGCGAACCTGGGCCGGTGGTTCCGGCGGCGCGGCTTCCGCGCGGTCACCGAGCTGGACTGGTACGAGTCGCACCGGATCGGGTCGGTGACGTTCGACTTCGTCCCGGCGCACCACTGGAGCCGGCGCACCCTGACCGACACCTGCCGCAGCCTGTGGGGTGGCTGGCTGCTCACCGGGGCCTCCGGGACCCGGATCCACTTCGCCGGGGACACCGGCTACGGGCCCTTCTTCGCCGAGATCGGCGCCCGGTACCCCGGCATAGACCTGGCGCTGCTGCCGGTCGGGGCGTACGAGCCGGCGTGGTTCATGCGCCCCGTACACCTCGACCCGGACGAGGCCGTCCGGGCCTGCCTGGACCTCGGGGCGCGGCGGATGGCCACCATGCACTGGGGAACGTTCCTGCTCTCCGCCGAGCCGCTGCTGCAGCCGGTGGAGCGCGCCGTGGCGGCCTGGGCGGCGACGGGTCGGCCCCGCGCCGACCTGTGGGACCTGGCGATCGGCGAGTCCCGGCCGCTCTGAGCCGGCCGCCCACCGGCGGGTCCGCCGGGCCGCCAGGGCAGGATGGGCCCATGCCCGAACCGCTGGAGGCGGCCCTCACCGAGGTACGCCAGTTGCTGCTCGACCCGGGGCTGCGCCGGGCGGTGGCGGCCGGGCGGCGCCGGACGGCGACGCCGTCGATGACGCGGGCGGAGCTGCGCCCCGTGGCGCTGCGCGGCGGGGCGCGGCTGCAGATCGTCGTGTCCGACGGTCGCCGGCCGCACACCCGCAACGTGGCGCCCGGCCCCGAGGCCGCCGCGGCGGTCGACGCCCTGCTGGCCGAGCCGTTCGGCAACTGGCACGTGGAGACGGCCGTCCGGGTGCTGCAGGTGCGGGTCACCAAGCGGGGCGAGGCGCAGGTGCACCGGGCGGCGGCGGGTCCGGCGGCGAGCGGCGCCGCCCACGACCGCGCCCGGCGCCACCTGATCGACCCGGACGACCCGCTGTTCACCGCGGTCGGCGCCAGCGCCGCCAAGCGGCGCCAGGTCGACGCCTTCCTGCGGGCCCTGGCCGCCACGCTGCCCGACCGCGCCGAGCTGCCCACCCCGCTGCGCCTGGTCGACCTGGGCTGCGGCAACGCCTACCTGACCTTCGCCGCGTACCGGTACCTCACCGCGCTCGGCGTGGCCGTGTCCGCGGTGGGCGTCGACGTGCGCGACGACGCGCGGGACCGCAACACCGCGCTGGCGGAGCGGCTCGGCTACGCCGCCGGGCTGCGCTTCGTCGCCGGCACCATCACCGCCGCCGACCTCGGGCCCGACCGGCCCGACCTGGTCCTGGCGCTGCACGCCTGCGACACGGCCACCGACGAGGCCCTGGCCCGGGCCGTGCACTGGCGGGCCCGCTGGGTGCTCGCCGCGCCGTGCTGCCACCACGACCTGGCGGCGCAGCTGCGCCGCGGGCAGCCGCCGCCGACGTACGGGCTGCTGACCCGGCACGGCATCCTGCGCGAGCGGTTCGCCGAGACGCTCACCGACGCGCTGCGGGCGGCGCTGCTGCGCGGCCACGGCTACCGGGTGGACGTGGTGGAGTTCGTCGAGTCGGCGCACACCCCGCGCAACCTGCTGCTGCGGGCGGTCCGTACCGGCGCCCCGCCCACCGCCGCGCAGCAGGCGGAGTACGCCGACCTGACCGGCGCCTGGGGGGTCACCCCGGCGCTGGCCCGGCTGCTCGGCCGGTGACCGCGGGTGGCGCGGCGGCCGCCCGTCGGCGGGGCGCTCACCGCGCCTCGACGGTGAACTCCGCGGTGCGCACGACGCCGTCGACCTGGAACTCGAAGAAGGCCCGGTAGCGGCCGGCGCTCGGCACCGCCAGCCAGAACCGGACCACGCCGTCGCCCCCGCCGCCGGAGCCGGCGTCCGGGTGCACGTGCACGTAACCCAGGTCGCCCTCGCGGAGCACCACCAGATGGCCCGGCGCGCCCAGGTAGGGCTGCAGGGTCGCCGGTCGGCCGTCGCGGGTCACCCGGAACAGCACCGGCTGGCTCACCCCCGGCTGTGCGCGGCCGGCGCGCGCCACCAGGAATCCGTCCACCATGGCGCCGGTGGCCGGTCCGGGCAGCGGCCGGGGCCGGTACGCCCCGGTCACGGTGAGGTCCATGCCGAGCGTGACGGCCGTGCGCCCGGCCGGCGACTCCGCGGTGAAGTCGGCGTACGCCCGCCACACTCCGGCCGCGGGCAGCGTGAGCGGCACGCTCCAGGTGCCGTCGGCGGCCATCGTCGGGTGCAGGTGCCGGTAGCCGGTGAGGTCCCGGCGCACCACGACCAGGTGCAGCGGCCGCTCGTGCACGGTGGCGAACGCGGTCACCGGTGCGCCGTCGGGCCCGCGCACCTGGAACCGCAGGGCCTGCGCCCGCCCGGCCGGGAAGTCGGTGCGCTCGGGCACCAGCCGGTAGCCGGCGGCGCTGATCGCCAGCCCGCCCGGCAGCCCGCCGTCGGCGGGCGCGCCGCCGGCCGGCGCGGCGCCGTGGACGTGCGGGGCGGCGCCCGGCGGATCGTGGTGCGCCGCGTCGCCGGCGGTGGCCGTCGGCGCGGCGGGCGGGCCGACGGTGGAGGCCTGCGGCCCGGCGATCCGGCCCACCCCGAAGCCCGCCGCCAGCGCGAGCACCAGGCCGAAGGCGAACCCGACGAGCCGCACCGCGGCGCGGTCGGACACCCGCGGCGGGGTCGGTGGTGGGGACCCGGGCTCGGCGGCCGCCGCGGTCTCCGCGGACTCCGCGGCGGAATCGGTCACGGTCACCCCTGCGCCCCGACGAGGGCGTAGCCGGCCTCGTCCACGGCGGCGCGCACCTCGTCCAGCGGCAGCGGCCCGTCGCTGGTGACGGCGACCGTCCCGCTGGGCAGGTCGACCTTCACGTCCCGCACGCCCGGCAGCCGGGTCAGCTCCGCGGTGACGGCCTGCTCGCAGTGGCCACAGGTCATCCCGGTCACGGTGTAGGTGTTGGTGACGGACATGAGGCGTCCTTCCGGTCGGACGGAACGGGCGGGACGGCGGCCCGCCTCCCGCGGTCGCCGCCGAGCTTACCCCTGGGAGGTATCGGACCACCACCGCGTCGCCTGGGTGCGCCCTGGCTCGTTAGGGCTGGCGTGCCGTCACTGTTCCGCGCCCGGCGCGCCCTGCTGTTGTCCGTGGTGTTCACCGTCGCGGCGGGCGCCGCGCCGACCGTGCCCGCCGGGTTCGCGGTCGCGGACCCGGCCTCGGCCGCGCCGCGCCGGGCCGTGGCCCAGGCGCAGCCGGCGGCGGCGGTCCGCGCGCTGCCGGCCACCCCGCGGCCAGCCGACCTGGCCCGCCGGCTCGACCGGGCCACCGCCGAGTGGGAGACGCTGGTCGAGCAGTACAACGACGTGCGTGAGGAGCTGCGTGCCACGCAGGCCCGGGCGGCGGAGCTGACCGCCCTGCTCGACCCGCTGCACCGGCGCATCGCACAGCACCAGGCGCAGCTGGGCCGGCTGGCCGCGGGCGCGTACCGCAGCGGCCGACCCGCCGAGCTGACCACCCTGCTCGGCGCGGACGCCGCCGGGCAGCTGGCCCGGCGCCTGGTGCTCGTGGACCGGCTGGTGCGCGAGCGGCAGACCGCGCTGGGCGAGCTGCACGCCGCCCGCGCGCGGCACGAGGCGGCCCGCCGGGCGCTGGCCACCCTGGCCGCGCACCAGCGGGCCCAGCAGGCGCGACTGGCCGACCGCAGGCGGCAGGTCGAGGCGGACCTGAACCGGCTGCGTCAGCTCCGGCAGCGGGCGTACGCCGCGGGCTGGCGCGAGCCCGCGCCGCCGCGCGACGGCTACGTGCCCCGCTACTCGGCGGGGGCGGCCGGCACGGCGGTGCGGTTCGCGTACGCGCAGCTCGGCAAGGGCTACCGCTGGGGCGCCGGCGGGCCGGACGCGTACGACTGCTCGGGCCTGACCTCGGCGGCCTGGCGGGCCGCCGGAGTACGGCTGCCACACAACGCCGCGCGGCAGTTCCAGGCGGTGCCGGCGGTCAGCCGCGCCGAGCTGCGCCCCGGTGACCTCGTCTTCTACTACGCCGACGTGCGCCACGTCGGCATCTTCATCGGCGACGGCCGCATCATCCACGCGCCGCAGTACGGCCAGCCGGTCCGGATCCAGCAGCTGCGCTACGCGCCGATCCGCGGCTACGGCCGACCCGGCTGACCGACCCGCCGACCGCCCGGCCGGCCCGGCAGCACCGGGCCCGGGCGCGCCGGCGGGTGCCGCCCGCGGGCGGCGTCAGCCGGCCAGGGCGAGCGCGAAGGGCAGCACCGCCGGAGCGCCGGCCTGGCGCAGCAGCCGGCCGACCATCGCCATGGTCCAGCCGGAGTCGACCACGTCGTCCACCAGCAGAACCGGCCCGGTCAGCGCGGCCACCGTCGAGGCCAGGGCGCGCGGCAGCGCGTACGCGTCGTGCAGCGCGCGCACCCGGTGCGCGCTGTTGGCCCGGCCGGCGTCCTCGCCCGCGGCGGCCCCGGCCGCGGGCGGCACCGCGCCGAGCAGCGGCAGCCGGCCGACCGTGGCGATGCGGCGGGCCAGGCTCTCCACCAGCCCCGGCCGCCGCCGGGAACCGACGGCCACGACCGCCACCGGACGCGCCGGCCACGGCTGCGGGCCCCGGGCCCAGTCGGTGAGCACGTCGACCACGGCCCGGGCCAGGTCGTCGGGGAGTTCGGCGTCCGCGGCGCCCGGGCCGACCAGGGCACGCAGCCGGGCACCCCAGCCCAGGTCCGACAGCCGGCCGACCGCCCGCCCGGCGGCCACCTGCTCGGCCTCGGGGATGCGGCCCCGCAGCGGCACGCCGACCGCCTCCAGCCCGGTCGGCCACAGCTTCTTGGCGGCCAGGGGCACGCCGGGCCGGTGCAGGAACGCCCGCGCGGCGGCCAGCGCCGGCTCGGACACCTCGGCGGAGTACCGCGGCCCGGCGCAGGTGTCGCAGCGCCCGCACGGCTGCGCCGCGGGATCGTCCAGGCTGCGGCGCAGGAACTCCATCCGGCAGCCGGCGGTGTCGGCGTACTCCAGCATGGACCGCTGCTCGGCCGCGCGCGCCCGGGCCACGCGGGCCAGCCGCTCCCCGTCGTAGTGCCACGGCTGCCCGGTGGCCACCCAGCCGCCGCGCACCCGGCGGACGGCGCCGTCCACGTCGAGCACCTTCAGCATCAGCTCCAGCCGGGCCCGGCGCAGGTCCACGAGGGGCTCCAGTGCCTGGGTGGACAGCGGCCGGTCGGCCCGGCCGAGCGCGGCCAGCACCGCGCGCACCTGCTCCTCGGGCGGGAACGCCAGCGACGCGAAGTAGCGCCAGATGGCCGCGTCCTCCTCGCCGGGCAGCAGCAGCACCTCGGCGTGGTCCACCGCCCGCCCGGCCCGGCCGACCTGCTGGTAGTACGCGATGGGGCTGGGTGGCGCACCCAGGTGGACCACGAAACCCAGGTCCGGCTTGTCGAACCCCATGCCCAGCGCCGAGGTGGCGACCAGCGCCTTGAGCCGGTTGTCCAGCAGGTCCTGCTCGGCGGCCCGCCGGTCGGCGTCCTCGGCCTGGCCGGTGTAGGCGGCCACCGGGAACCCGCGCGCGGCGAGGAACTCGGCGGTCTCGGCCGCCCCGGCCACCGTCAGGGTGTAGACGATGCCGGCGCCCGGCAGCCGCTCCAGGTGGTCGGCGAGCCAGCCCAGCCGGTGCGCCGGCGTGGGCAGCCGCAGCACCCCCAGCCGCAGCGAGGAGCGGTCCAGCGGGCCGCGCAGCACCAGGGTCTCCCGGCGCTGGCCGACGTCCAGCTGCTCGGCGACGTCGGCGGTGACCCGCGCATTCGCCGTGGCGGTGGTCGCCAGCACCGGGCTGTCGGCCGGCTGACCGGCCAGGAAGCTGCGCAGCCGCCGGTAGTCGGGCCGGAAGTCGTGCCCCCAGTCGGAGACGCAGTGCGCCTCGTCCACGACCAGCAGCCCGGCGCTGGCGGCCAGCTTGGGCAGCACGCCGTCGCGGAAGTCGGGGTTGTTGAGCCGCTCCGGCGAGATCAGCAGGACGTCCACGGTGCCGGCGTGCACCTCGGCGGCGATCTCCTCCCACTCGGGCAGGTTCGCCGAGTTGATGGTGCGGGCGTGGATGCCGGCCCGGGCGGCCGCGGCGACCTGGTTGCGCATCAGGGCCAGCAGCGGCGAGACGATGACGGTGGGCCCCGCCACGCCCCCCGCCGCGGCGGCCGCCGCGGGCGCAGCGCCCCGCTCCGACGCACCACCCTGCTCCGACGCACCACCCGGCGGCGCACCACCTGGCGTGGCGGTCAGGTCGCGGCCCCGCAGCAGCGCGGTGGCCACGAAGTAGACCGCCGACTTGCCCCATCCGGTGCGCTGCACGCACAGCACCCGGCGGCGGTCGACCACCAGCGCCTCGATGGCCCGCCACTGGTCCTCGCGCAGCCGGGCCC
>DATMJT010000406.1:0-2393 GCA_035553735.1 Pilimelia sp. | reverse complement strand
ATCCGGCTCTGGCGCGACGGCGCCGTGCCGCAGGCTGTTGGTGGCCACCTCGGTGGCAGCCAACTCCAGGCTGTCGCTGGCGACCGGATCCAGGCCGGCCTGCATGGTGTGGCGCCGGACGAGAACGCGTACCGCGGCGAGGGCCTCGGCACCGGGCCCGAACGCGACCAGCTCAGCCTCGGTCGGTGCCGGCGGGAGGGGCTGGTCCAGACGGGCGGGTGAGGGGTGCGCCTCGACGTAGTCGCCGCTTGTCTGACGGATCCCGTCACGGGCGACGAAGGGGTGGCTACGACGCGCCTCGGCCACCACCGTGGGCTCCAACGCCCGGACGTCGTACGGGCACAGCAGCGACCAGGCCGGGCCGTCGGCGAAGGCCACGTTGAGCAGGGTCTCGTGCGCCTGGCACTCGACCAGCTCGGCCGGGCTGCGTCCGGCCCAGATCGGTTCGCCGATCCCACGCACCGGTCGGTCCGGTCGCAGATGCTCGTCGACGAACTGCCGCCAGCGGGGAATGATCCGGGCCGGGTTGCGACCGACCTGTGCCATGTCGGCGAAGTGCACCCGGTCGGCGTCGTCGCCCAGCTCCGCCCGCAACGCGGCGATCTTCGCGGCGTCGACCACGACCAGGATCGGCTCGTCACCGGCCAGTCCGTCGCGGATGAACGCCACCGTGCCATCCAGGAACTCGCGGTGGCCGGCGTAGAGCAACGCTTCGTGTTGGAAGGCCCGGCTGGGAGGGGGAGCGGCGCGGGTTTCAGTGAGGCTCACCGGGCGTTCTCCACCTGGGCGGGGGACAGCCCGGCGCCGGTCGGTGCAGGCTGGAACTCGACGTTCGGTACCTGCCGGTCCAGGTCCAACAGGGCCCAGCAGCGGCGGAAGATCTCGTTCGCGTCCTCGATGACGATCCGCAGGTCCGGGCGGGATCGGGCGACCTGGACGAGGACCTCGATCCCGGCCGCAGCGATCAATCGAAGTCCGGCGGTACGCAATCGGAGCGTTGACACGTCCCTGGCTGCGGCCGTCAGCGCCCGACCGAACGGCTCGGCGTTGAAGTAGTCGACCTCCCCGGTGCCCGCCCAGACCCCGCCGGCCACGTTCCATATCCGGAAACCCGGCGCGGCGGGGACGGTCCCGACGGTGACGGGATGCACCGCGACCATCGCCGAGATCGTGGCCGCGTCGAAGTGCGGGGTCCGGTAGGCGCAGACCACCGTCGCGCCCAGCTCCCTCACCACCTCATCCAGCGACACCTCGAACGCGGTCAACGCGGCCCGATCTGGCTGCGAGGCCAGCAGCCAGTCCATATCCGCGACCAGCCGCAGACCCTGGTAACCCTCCCGTCGTGCCGCGGCGGTCTCCCGCCGGAACATCGCGTACATCACCGCCGGATCGACCGGGCCCTCATCGAGGAACGCCACGTGCGGGTCGGCCACGTTCACCGCTCCATCCACCGGCAGGCCCGCCAGCCGGGCCTGGGGAGCGAACCGGAACAGCTTCTCACCGCGCCGGGCGCCCTCAGCCAGACACTCGGCCGTCCACGCCTCGAACTGCGCCGTCGAATCGACCACGCAGCACACGTGCGAGCCCGGGCCCAACGGCTCCAGCTCGGGCAACGTACCCACCAGGCGGTCCATTCTCCGCACGTCATCAGAGTAGCCCCCGCACCCGTTGCCTGCGATCGTCGAGCCGTTGCAGGTCCTTGCGGACCCGGCCGCGCGAGTTGTGCCCGGTGGCGTCGTCCAGCAGTTGCGCCGCCGGGGTCGCCCCGCGCAAGGAGGCCGCGGTGAAGATGTCGCGGCGGCGCAGCCGGGTGCAGCGGGCGGTGTTGCGCCGGGCCGTCACCGCGTTCGCCGAGGTTGACGCGGTGGGCGCGGTGGCGGCGGTGTCGGGGTATGGGCGGCACGCCGCTGCTGGCGCTGCCCGCCGCCCTGCTCCGCGCCGTCCCGCACCGGCTGCTGCCAATCGTGGCGCGGAGCGATCGCACACCACGGTGGGATTGGTTGCGGCGGTTGCGGGCTGAGAACGCCGCGAAGGTGAGCACCCGGCGCGGGTGCCGGCCGCGCCCACCTCGCGGGCTCGTTCAGGCGGTGGCCGACGCCGGGAAGGCCGCTGTCGGGGTGTCCGTACGCACGCCCCGCACCAGCAGGTAGCCGACCATCCACAGCTCTGCCACGGTGGGCGGCAGCACAAAGAACGGCGACAGCGCCGCGCCGAGCCCGGGGACGGCGAGCCTTGCCGACAGGTCCACCAGGTAGCCGGCGGCCCCGATGACCAGCAGCGCCGCCAGCCCCCGGGGAAACCAGCCCGAGCGGTGCACGAGCCGCGCCATCGGCAGCAGCCACAGGCCGAAGTGGACCTGGGCGAGCAGGTAGCCGTGTTCGCGAAGGTTGTAC
>DATMJT010000405.1:0-4967 GCA_035553735.1 Pilimelia sp. | reverse complement strand
CCCGGGCGCCGCCGACCCCGGCGGCCCGGCCCGGGCGCCCGCCCGCCCGCTGGCCGTCGCCGTGGCCGCGGGCGACGAGGTGGTCGTCCCGCTGCGCGGCGCCGCGCTGCGCTGGGGGCGGCACCGGATCGGCCCGGTGGCGGCCCGGGCCGTCGCCGCCGACGGCCTGCTGGCCAGCCGCCCGGTGCTGCTGGACGCCCGGCCGGTGGCCGTCTACCCGGCCACCGAGCCGTTCGACGCCGACGAGGCGATGCCCCGCGCCGCCGGGCTGGCGGGCGTGCACCGGTCCCGCCACCCCGGCCAGGGCGGCGAGCTCGCCGGGGTGCGGGCCTTCGCGCCCGGTGACCGGCTGCGCCGCATCGACTGGCGGGTCACCCTGCGCACCGGGGCACCGCACGTCGCGGCCACGCTGTCCGACCGGGACGCGGAGGTGGTCCTGCTGCTGGACCTGCTGGCCGAGGCGGGCCGCTCCGGCGGGGTGGGCGGCGCGGCCTCGGTGCTCGACACCGCGGTCCGCGCCACCGCGGCCGTCGCCGAGCACTACCTGTACCGGGGCGACCGGGTGTCGCTGCTGGAGTACGGCGGCCAGGGCCGCCGGCTGCGCGCGGCCAGCGGCCGGCGGCAGTACCTGACCGTGCTGGAGTGGCTGCTCGACGTGCGGTCACCCGACGTCGGGGGCGAGCCCGTCGGGCCCGCCCTCGTTGCGCAGCTGCTGCCCGGACCGGCCCTGGTGGTGGTGCTCACCCCGCTGGTCGACGCCCGCTCGGCGGAGCTGGTGACCGGGCTGGCCCGCTCCGGTCGCTTCGTGGTGGCCGTGGACACGCTGCCCGCGCGGCTCGGCCCGCCCGGATACGGGCCGTGGTCCCCGGTGGCGTACCGGCTGTGGCGGCTGGAGCGGGAGAACACCATCGGGCAGCTGCGCGAGCACGGCGTACCGGTGGTGCCGTGGGCCGGCGCCGGCAGCCTCGACCTGGTCCTGCGCGACGTGGCACGGATGGCCGTCGCGCCGCGGCCGAGGCCGCGGTGAGCGGCCCGACGACCCGGCTGCGCCGGGCCGCGCCGGTGCCGCTGGCGGTCCGCGCCGGGGTGTTCGTCGCCTGGCTCGGCGCGCTGCTGGTGGCCCTGCCGGCCCCGGTGGTGACCGGCCGGCTGGCCGGCGTCCTGGTGCTCGTGGCCCTGGGCCCGGCGGTGCTACCCCGCGGCCGGTGGGGTACCTCGGTCGCGGTGGTGGCGGTGCTCGGCTGGCTGGCCGGCACCGCCTGGTACGGCGACCCGCCGCGGCTGCCCGCGCTGCTGGCCCTGGCGGTGCTGCTCTACGGCGGACACAGCCTGACCGCCCTGGCGGCCGTCCTGCCCTACGACGCCCAGGTGTCGGCGGCCGACGTGGTGGGCTGGCTGGCCCGCACCGCGGTGGTGGCCGGTGCCGGCGCCGGCTTCGGCGTCGCGGCCCTCGCCGTGGCGGGCACCGGCGGCCGGGCGTTCCCGGCCGCCTCCCTGGCCGGGCTCGGTCTCGTGCTCGCCCTGGTGTGGCTGTTGGTGTGGCTGTACCGCCGCCCGGCCGACCGCTGAGGGCCGCCAGCCGGCCGCCCGCCGTGCGCGACGCGCCCGCCCGCGTTGCCAGCGGCGGCGACCTGGGTCACAGGTGCGGCGGTGCCCGGGTGTGGGAAGGAGATGCCGGGGAAGGATGGGGGGGTGAACCCGCACCGGATCCTGGTGGTCGGAGCCGGGCACGTGGGCCTGTACGCGGCCCTGCGCCTGCGCAAGAAGCTGAGCCCGAAGCGCGCCGAGGTGATCGTGGTCGATCCCCAGCCGCACATGACGTACCAGCCGTTCCTGCCGGAGGCCGCGGCCGGCAACATCTCCCCCCGGCACACCGTCGTGCCGCTGCGCCGGGCCCTGAGGCACTGCCGGGTCATCTCCGGCGAGGTCAGCCGGGTCGAGCACGCCCGGCGGGTGGCCACCGTGCGGCCGATCGTCGGCCCGGAGCGCGACGTCGAGTACGACCACATCGTGCTCGCCCCGGGCTCGGTCTCCCGCACCCTGCCCATCCCCGGGCTGCGCGAGCACGGCATCGGCTTCAAGACCATCGGCGAGGCCATCTACCTGCGCAACCACGTCCTGGACCGGCTGGATGTCGCGGCCGCCACCACCGACCCGCAGACCCGGCGCCGGGCCCTGACGTTCGTCTTCGTCGGGGGCGGCTACGCGGGCATCGAGGCGCTGGCCGAGATGGAGGACATGGCGCGCGACGCGCTGCGCTACTACCCGGAGCTGCGCTCCGAGGACATGCGCTGGGTGCTGGTCGAGGCCACCCAGCGGGTGCTGCCCGAGGTGGACCCGGACATGGGTGCGTACACGGTGCAGCAACTGCTGCGGCGCAAGCTGGACATCCGGCTCGGCACCCGGCTGGAGTCGTGCGTGGACGGGCAGGTGGCGCTCTCCGACGGGGACACCTTCCCCGCCGACACCATCGTGTGGACCGCCGGGGTCAAGCCGGCTCCCATGCTGGCGCACGTGGACCTGCCGCGCGACGACCGCGGCCGGCTCACCTGCGCGGCCACCCTCCAGGTGGTGGACGGCGACCGGGTGGTGCCGGGCGCCTGGAGCGCCGGCGACTGCGCGGCCGTGCCCGACCTGACCGGCCCGCCCGGCGCGCTGTGCTCGCCCAGCGCCCAGCACGCCGTGCGCCAGGCCGCCCGGCTGGCCGACAACATCGCCGCGGTGTGCCGGGGCCGGCAGCCGCAGCCGTACTGCCACCGGCACGCCGGCAGCGTCGCCAGCCTCGGGCTGCACAAGGGCGTGGCCCAGGTGTACGGCATCAAGCTCAAGGGGCTGCCGGCCTGGTTCATGCACCGGACGTACCACATGAGCCGGATTCCCTCGCTGAACCGCAAGGTGCGGGTGCTGGTGGACTGGACCCTCGCGCTGTTCCTGCGCCGGGAGGTGGTGTCGCTGGGCCAGCTGCACGAGCCGCGCGGGTCCTTCACCGAGGTCACCCCGTCGGTGCCGCCGCGTTCCTGAGCCGGCTGCGCTCCCGAGCCGGCGTCGTCCCGTCGCTGCGGCGCGGCGGGGGCCGACCGCGGGCGGGTCGGTCCGCGCGGGCCGACGCCGGCGGGGGCCGTCAGCCGCCCGCCCCGTCGACCCGCCAGGTCCACACGTCCGTCACCCGCTGGCCCGGTCCGAACAGCGCCTCCAGCGTGACCCGCAGCTGGACCGCGTGCGGCGCGTCGTCCGTGAGCACCACGCAGGAGGCCCGCCAGTGGGCCACGTCCCGCCGCGCCTGGGCGCGCTCCTCGTCGCCGATCGGCGGCGTCTCCCCGGTCTCGGCGACCTTCGTCAGGAGGTTCGACGTGGGCTGGCTGTAGACGCCCATCGCGCCGGTGCCGTTCTCCCCGTACGGCCCGATGAAGAAGCCCTCGGGCAGCGCGAACGCCGCGCCGGCGGCCGCCGCCCAGCGCATCGACCAGGGCTTCGGCGGAGTGGGCAGGGGCACGGGCACCAGCGTGCTGCCCGGCGGGGCGCACTGGCGCCAGTGGCCGGCGGTGATGAACTCCGGCAGCGGCTGCCGCGAGGCGGTCACCATGGGCCGCGGGGAGATGGGCAGCAGCGCGGCGACCACCGCCACCGGGATGCACACCCGCACCGTGCGCTGCGGGCTGGCCAGCGCCCGGTCGACCGCCAGCGCGAGCACCAGCGCCAGCAGCGGCACGAGCGCCAGCGCGAAGCGGGTCGGCAGCGCGCCGTCCACCAAGGGCAGGCCGAGCAGCAGGTGGTACGGCCCCGTCCAGCCGGTCGACTCTCCGGCGAGGCGGATCTCGGGGCCCAGCGCCAGCCCCGCCATGACCAGCGACGTCACGGTCGCGGCCCGCACCACCGGCCGGCGCAGCAGGCAGACCGTCGCCGTGCCGGCGGCCAGCAGCAGCAGCCAACCGAAGAACGTGTTGTGCTCGGCCACGCCGGGCGCCAGCGCGGCGGCCTCCGGGCGGCCGCCGATCGACTGCGGGGAGATCGCCACGAAGCTGGCCAGGTCGGCCGAGAAGTGGTGCGGGCTGAACACCCCGTTCGCCACGCCCTGCGGCCCGGCGAACTGCAGCCACAGCGGGTACGCCAGCGCCGCACCGGAGACCACGGCGGCCAGCAGCAGCGCGGCAGCGAACCGGGGGGCGACCCGCCACGCGTACCGGGGGCGGGCGGCCGCGTACGCGAGGGTGAAGACTGCCAGGCTGAGCGCGGTGAGGAACAGCACCTCCTCGCCGATGAACACCTGGACGGTGATCGCGGCCGCCAGGCCCAGCGCGGAGCCGTAGAGCCGGCGCCCGTGTCCGCGTCCCGCCTCGGCGGCCCGGGCCATCCGGATCACCAGGCAGACGATCACCGGCACCAGGAACTGGACGGTCATGTGCAGGTGCGAGTTGTTCTGCGAGACCATGCCCGGCGCGAAGCCGCACAGCGCCCCACCGACCAGGGCGGCGCCGCGGTGCAGCCGCAGCGTGCGGGCCAGCAGCAGGTACCACGCCGCGGCGGTGCCGGCCAGGCTGGCCAGGGCGAGCACGGCGAAGGTGACCGGCGCCCCGAGGGCGACGGTGACGGGGGCCAGCAGGAACCCGAGCGCCACCACGCTGGTGTTGGCCATCAGGTTCACCCCGTCGGGGGCGTTGAGCCGGTCGCTGACCAGCCCGAAGTCACCAGCCAGCACCCGGCTGTCGTAGGCCAGGAACCACTCGTAGAGCACCTGGTCCTCGGGGTTGAGCGCCAGCACCCGGGCGCCGGGGTCCGGCCACAGGCCGGCGGTGAGCCAGCCGGCGTAGAGGAAGAACAGCAGGACGGCGCCCGCGTCGCGGGCCCAGGGGGCGTGCCGCAGCGCGGTGGCCGCGCGACGCCAGCGGCCGGTGGCCGGGGGCGGCCGGTCGCCGGTCGCGCCGCTCGCCGGCGGCCCCGTCGGGCCCGGCGCGTCCGCGGGTGGCGGG
>DATMJT010000404.1:0-4718 GCA_035553735.1 Pilimelia sp. | reverse complement strand
GGCGTGGAGGACCCCGGCGACCTGGTCGCCGACATCACCGCCGCGCTGGACGACGCGGCGCGGTAGCCGCCGGCGGATCAGCGCAGCGGACGCCCACGGCGCCGGCGGCAGCCGGCAGGTCAGGGCCGCCGGCGGGTCAGTGCGGCCGGAGATCCCGGCGGCCGGCGGGTCAGAGCAGCCGGCGGCTCTTGAGGTAGGCGACCAGGTCGTCGTACGCCCCGCCCTCGTTGGCGAACATCGCCACGTTGCGGGCCGTGCCGAACCACGGCTTCGTGGAGGGCCGGACCTCGCGCAGCGCCCGCTCCAGGTCCCCCTGTTCGATCATCCGCACCTCGCCGCGGCGCACCGAGTCGGCCATCGCGTACTCGGCGGCGGTCTCGCACAGGTGGGCCAGGTCGGCGCCGGAGTAGTCCTCCGTCGCGGCCACGATCCGGCGCAGGTCGATCGCGGCGATCGGCCGGTCACGCAGGTGGTAGCGCAGGATGGACTCGCGCGCCTCGGCGTCCGGCGGCAGCACCAGCACCACCCGGTCCAGCCGGCCCGGGCGGCGCAGCGCCGGGTCGACGTCCCACGGGGTGTTGGTCGCGGCCAGCACGAAGACGCCCTCGTTGTCGCCCTCCATGCCGTCCAGCTCGGCGAGCAGCTGGTTGCCCAGGGTGCGCATGGCCGAGGAGTTGAGCTGGGAGCGCTTGTGCCCGAGGGCGTCGATCTCGTCGAGGAACAGCACGCAGGGCGCGCTGCGCCGCGCGGTCTGGAACAGTTCGTGCAGGTTGCGCTCCGAGTTCCCGATCCACATCTCCAGCACGTCGACGATGGACAGGGACAGGAACTTCGCCCCCATCTCGCCCGCCACCGCCCGGGCCAGGAAGGTCTTGCCGCAGCCCGGCGGCCCGTAGAGCATCAGGCCGCCGCGCAGGCTCTTGCCGTACAGCCGCCGCAGCTGCGGGTTGCGCAGCGGACCCAGGAAGGCCAGCTCCAGGCGCTCCTTGACCGCCGCCATGCCGCCCACGTCCGCCAGCCGCACCCCGGCGGTCTCGACGTCGAACATCCGGTCGGCCGGGCCGGTGACCGGCTCCGGCCGGTCGCCGGCGGGCAGCGCGCCAGCGGGCGGTGCGCCCGGGGGTCGCTCGTCGGCGGGCGGTGCGCCGGGGTCGACGAAGCGCGGGGGCACGATGTCGGACAGCTCCCGCTCGTACGCCGCCAGCGGGTCGGCCGGGCCGCCGGGCGTGCCGGGCCCACCTGCCGCGGCCGGCGGGCCCGCGGGACCGTCCGCCCCGGCGGGCGCCGGGGCGCCGGCCGGATCGCCGGGCGGGGCAAGCGCGCGGCGCATCAGGTCCCGGGCCTGCGTGCTGTCGGGGTCCTGGGCCAGCGCGCGCCCGAGGTGGGTGACCGCCTCGGCGGACCGGCCGTGGGCGAGCAGCAGCCCGGCCAGGTGCAGACGCAGGGGCAGGTCCTCGGGACGGGCCTCCAGCGCCGCGGTGAGGCTGGCGATCAGTGGTGCGTCGGTCATCGGCGGCGTCCCGGGTCGGCGGCGGATGCGCTGGCAGCCTACCGGCTCGGTGCCATCCGCCGGCCGCGATCTGGGCGGGCCGGTCCGGGCCGGGCGGAGTAGGGTCTGCCCGGTGGCCCGGCGCGTGGCCACGCCGTCGGCGACGGCGGCACCAGGGGAGGAGGCGAGACATGGGCGGCGTACCCAGGATCAGGGTCGGCGTCGTGTTCGGCGGGCGCAGCACCGAGCACGAGATCTCCTGCGTGAGCGCCGGCAGCATCCTGTCCGCGCTCGACCCCGACGAGTTCGACGTCGTGCCGATCGGCATCACGCGTGCCGGCCGCTGGGTGCTGGCCGCCGCCGACCCCGGTCGGCTGGCGATCGTGGACAGGCGCCTGCCCGAGGTCACCGACGGCTCCGGCGCCGCCGTGGTGCTGCCCGCCGACCCCACCAGCGGCGGGCTCGTGCTGCTCGACCCCACCGCCGGGCCGGGCGCCCTGGCCGGACTGGACGTGGTCTTCCCGGCGCTGCACGGCGCCTACGGGGAGGACGGCACCATCCAGGGGCTGCTGGAGATGGCGGGGATCCCGTACGTCGGCGCCAACGTGTTCGCCTCAGCGGCGGCGATGGACAAGGAGTTCACCAAGAAGCTGGCCGCGCTGGAGGGCATCCCGGTGGGCCCGTACGCGGTGCTGCGCGCCGGGCAGTCGCTGGCGCCGGAGGACCGGGAGCGGCTGGGCCTGCCCGTGTTCGTCAAGCCGTCGCGGGCCGGCTCCTCGTACGGCATCAGCAAGGTGACCGACTGGGCGCAGCTCGACGCGGCGGTGGCCGCGGCCCGCCGGATCGACCCCAAGGTGCTGGTGGAGGCGGCGGTCCACGGCCGCGAGGTGGAGTGCGGGGTCCTGGAGGGCGAGCACGGCGGCCCGCCGGAGGCCTCCGCGCTGGCCGAGGTGCGCGTCACCGGGGGCCACGACTTCTACGACTTCGAGGCCAAGTACCTCGACGACTCCTGCGAGTACCACATCCCGGCCGACCTGCCGGAGCGGGTGACCCGGCAGATCCAGGAGTACTCCCGCCGCACGTTCACCGCGCTGGACTGTGCCGGCCTGGCCCGGGTGGACTTCTTCGTCACGCCGGAGCTGGACGTCTACCTCAACGAGATCAACACCATGCCCGGCTTCACGCCCACGTCGATGTTCCCGCGGATGTGGGCGGCCACCGGGCTGGACTACCCGAAGCTGGTGACCCGACTGATCCGTACCGCCCTGTACCGCGGGCCCGGACTGCACTGACCCGATCGCCGGCGGCTAGGGCCGGCAGCCGGTGGGCAGCCTCCCGGTGACCTCGGGCATGGCGGCGCGCACCGGCGCGGAGAAGTCGATGGCCCACTGCGCCGGCTGCGGATATGCCGACGGCACGGTCACCGCGACCGGCTGCTCGCGGCCCACGGTGGTGAACAGCACCCCGTCCGGCCGGCCCACCTGGTGCCAGCACACGCCGTTGAGCAGCCACACCGTGTCGGTCGGCGTCACCGGCGGAGCGGTCCCGCCGCAGGTCATGGTGATCGGTGGCGCGCCGTACGCGGCGTTCTGCTCCGGTCCGGCGGCGACCTCGCGCCGGGTCAGCCCGCGCACGGTGGCCGGCAGCCGCGCGACAAGTGCCCGGCACACCAGGGCCGCGCGGCCGGTCAGGCCCGGGGCGGGCAGCGTCACGGCGGTGCTGGGCACCGGGGCCGGCGACGCCGGGGCGGCGGACGCGCCGCCGCCCCCGGCCGGGGGCCCGCCGGTGCTGCCCAGCGCGGTGAACAGCAGCACCCCGGTCAGCAGGGCGAGCGGCACCGCCACCGCGGTGGCCCACCAAGCCGCGCCGCGCGCGATCGGGTCGGCCATGCTAGAGGTTCACCACGGAGCAGGTCAGGGTGCGCGTGATGCCCGGGATGCGCTGCACCTTGCTGACGATCATCTTGCCCAGCTGGTCGTTGTTGCGCGCCTCGGTCAGTACCACCACGTCGTACGGGCCGGTGACCGCGTCCACGCGCACCACGCCCGAGATGCCCCGGATCGCCTCGGCGACCTCCCGTGCCCTGCCGACCTCCGTATACACGAGGATGTACGCCTGGACCACCACACGACTCCTGTTCCGCCGCCGCCACGGCTCGTGGCGTGAACCTATCGCAGCGCGGCGTGACCAGGGACGGTGGCCGGCGGTTGAGTTCACGGGAGCCACGTGGCGACACGCGCGGAAGGATCGGGGCCGGCATGAGCGAACGCAGCGGGGACACCGCCCGTGGCGGGCACCGCCGGCCCGGCCGGGGCCGGGGCCCGCAGGGACCGGCCGGGGCGCGGACGGGCGTCGCCGGGTACGGCGGGGGGATGGCATGAGTGTGGCCTCGACCGGCGAGTTCGGTCTCATCGCGCGGGTGACCGCCCGGCTGCCGACCGGCCCCGCGTGCCTGCTCGGGCCCGGGGACGACGCCGCGGTGGTGGCCGCGCCGGACGGTCGGGTGGTGGCGTCCACCGACGTGCTGGTGGAGGGGCGCCACTTCCGGCGGGACTGGTCCTCGGCGGCCGACATCGGCCACCGGGCCGCGGCGGCCAACCTGGCCGACGTCGCGGCGATGGGCGCCGAGCCCACCGCGCTGCTGGTCGCCCTCTGCGCCCCGCCCGCGCTGGAGCTGGCCTGGGCCGAGGAGCTGGCCGACGGGCTGGCCGAGGAGGCCGCCCTGGCGGGGGCCAGCGTGGTCGGCGGCGACATGTCGGCCAGCCCCACCCTGACCATCGCGGTGACCGCGCTGGGCGACCTGGGCGGCCGCGCGCCGGTGCGGCGGTCCGGTGCCCGGCCCGGTGACGTGGTCGCCCTGGCGGGGCGGATCGGGTACGCGGCCGCGGGCTACACGGTGCTGTCCCGCGGCTTCCGCACCCCGACGCTGCTGGTCGAGGCGTTCCGCCGGCCGCAGGTGCACTACCCGGCCGGGCCGCAGGCCGCGCTGGCCGGCGCCACCGCCATGATCGACGTGTCGGACGGCCTGCTCGCCGACCTCGGGCACATCGCCCGGGCGAGCGGCGTGTCGATCGACGTGCAGCGGTCGGCCTTCGAGGTGCCCGACCAGATGCGCGACGCGGCCACGGCGCTCGGTGTCGACCCCTACGGCTGGATCCTCGGCGGCGGCGACGACCACGCGCTCGTCGCGACCTTCCCCACCCCGGCGGCGGTGCCACCGGGGTGGCGG
>DATMJT010000403.1:0-38917 GCA_035553735.1 Pilimelia sp. | reverse complement strand
ACCCCGAGCGCCCCGCGCACCACGCCGGGCTCGCCATCGGCGTCGGCGTCGGCGTCGGGCCCGGCGGGCCCGACGGCCCGCCCCACCAGCCCGACCGGCCCCGGCATGCCGCCGCGGACCAGCCCGGCGCCGCCCCGGCTGGCGACCGCGGTCACGGTGGAACGGGCCGGTGGCATCGCCGGGATCCGCGAGGTCGTCACCATCCAGCCCGACGGGCGGTGGCAGCGCGACGACGGCATGGGCCACCGGCGCACGGGCGTGCTGGCCGCGGCCCGCCGGGACCAGCTGGCCCGGCTGCTGCGCGCCGACCTCGGCGGGCCCGCCGACCCGGACGCCACCTGCCACGACGGCTTCCGGTACACCGTGCGCTACGACGGCGCCGCCGCGTCCGCGACCGCCTGCGACCGGGGCCGGCGGGCGGCGCTGTTCGCGGTGCTGGACCTGGTCTCCCGGGAGACCGGCATCTGAGCCGGCGTGGTCCGGCCCGCGACGCTGGTGGCCGGTCGCCCGGCGTGGCCTCGTGGGGCCCTCTCCGTCCTCGGCTGCGGCGCGGACCGTCACGGCCCCAGGACAACGGGGCGGCTACCGCGGGGCGGCGCGAATCGCCAACCGGGTCGCCCGGGGCGCCGCACCCGGCGCGGTCCCACCGCGCCGGCGCCAACGCCGTACCGGTCGGCGTGGTTCAGCCGGCCGGTACGGGGGCCGACCGCCGGGCTGGCCCGGCCCACCGCGCCGTCGGCGCCCGCCGGCACCCGGCCCGGGCCGCCCCGGTCAGGCCCGCGGCAGCCGGCACCGCCGCGGCCGCCGACTCGGCCGCCGACTCGGCCACGGGCACCGCCGCGGCAGCCGGCTCGGCGTCCGCCACGGTGGCCAGCAGCCGGTGCGCCTCGCGCGGCGCGAGCGCCACCTGCAGGCCGCCCCCGTCGCGGCGCAGCTCGGCGGGTGCGCCCAGCAGCCGCGCGCAGCGGATCGCCACGGTGGCCAACTCCGGCCCGCAGACCCTCAGCCGCAGCCCGTCAGCGCGCCGGACCGGGGCGCCGGCGAGCAGCATCGCCCGCCACACGTCGGCGGCGTGCCCACGGCGACGGCGCCAGCGCGGCGCCGAGGGCGACACCGGCCGCACGTCGGTGACCAGTTCGACCGCCGCGCGCCAGGCCCGGTCCAGTCCCGCGTACGCGTCGGCCGCGCGCGCCGGCTCCAGCAGCACCCGGTGCACGTGGAAGTGGCGCCGGATGCCGCTGCGCACCCGCGCCACGGGCACCGGCTCGCCGAGGTGACCGGCGAGCGCGGCGGCGAACCGGTGCGCCGCAACCGCCGTGTCGAACCACGCCGCCGGCCCCGACGGCCGGCGTAGGGCGGTGGCGCACAGATGCAGGACGGACGCCTCCACCAGCGTGGGAGGCGTCCCGCCCTGCCGCTGGAGCAGGGCGCGGAAACGGTCAACCTCGCGATACACGGCAGCTCCTCCCGTCCGGCGAGGTCGCGGCTCCCGACGGCCTCGCGCCTTTCCGGGACGGTAGGGCGGCCGGCACCGCGCAGGCACGGGGCAGCGGCCAGTCTTGACGAACAATTAGGGTTACGCCGCTTCCCGGGCAGGCCCCGGAGGGCGATCCTGAACGGACCGGCGTCACTACCTTCGGACGGAGCCCCCACCGCCATGGACGTGCTGCTCGTCGAGGACGACCTGCGCTTCGCCACCGCACTGACCACCGCGCTGCGCCGCCACGGCCACCGCGTGCGGCACGTCGCCGACGGGGCCGCGGCGCTGGCCGCCCCGCCCTGCGACGCCGTCCTGCTCGACCTGGGACTGCCCGATCTCGACGGTCTGGACGTGTGCGCCCGGCTGCGCGAACGCAGCGACGTCGCCATCATCATGCTGACCGCGCGGGGCGCCGAGCGCGACCGGGTGGCCGGGCTGCGCTGCGGGGCGGACGACTACCTGGTCAAGCCGTTCGGGGTCGCCGAGCTGCAGGCCCGGCTGGAGGCGGTGCTCCGCCGGATGCGCCCGCGCCCGGCCGCCGCGTGCACCGTCGGGCGGCTCACCGTCGATGTGGACGGGCGCGCGGCCTCGGTGGACGGTGCGCCGGTGCCCCTGACCCGCAAGGAGTTCGAGGTCCTGGTCGCGCTGGCCCGCCAGCCCGGCACGGTGGTGCCGCGGGAGCGGCTGCTGTCCGAGGTGTGGCACACCTCGTGGCCCGGCACCGGGCGCACCCTGGACGTGCACATGGCCACCCTGCGCGGCAAGCTCGGCGACGCGGTCCTGGTGGAGACCGTACGCGGGGTCGGCTACCGGCTGCGGGAGCGGCCCGGCGACCCGGAGGCGGTCGCCCCCGAGGCGGTCGGTCCGGCAGGCGCCCGGGAGGCGCGCGACCCGGTGGGCGGCTGAGGTGCGGCGACGACTCCGCCTGGCGTACCTGACGCTGTTGACGGTGGTGCTCGCCGGCCTGGCCGTGCCGCTGGCGGCAACCCAGGCCGCCCGGGACACCCAGCACATGTACATCGACCGCGTCAACGACACCGCGCGCTTCGCCTCGCTGGCCGAGCCGGCGCTGCGCACCGGCCGGACCTCCGCGCTGGCCACCGAGCTGGCCCAGTACGACGAGCTGTTCGACATCGCCGCCATCATCGTCGGCCGCGACGGCCGCCCGGTGATCCCCTCCCGCCCCGGCCTGGGGGCGCTGCTGGCCGACCCGGAGGTGCAGCGGCACCTGGCCGCCGCGCTGTCCGGCGACCGCTCCGGTCCGGCGGCCGTCGCCTGGCCGTGGCGGTCGGGCCCGCTGGTGGTCGCCGAGCCGGTCGGCCGCGGCGGCGAGATCACCGGGGCCGTGCTGACCCTGTCCCCCACCGACGAGCTGCGGGCCGCGATCTGGCGGGCGTGGGCGGCGCTGGCCGGGCTCAGTCTGCTGGCGCTGCTGGCCGGGGCGGCGGCCGCCACCCCGCTGGCCGACTGGGTGCTGCGGCCGGTGCACGAACTCGACGACGCCGCGCACGCGCTGGCCGCCGGTCGCTACGGCTCCCGGGTGGCGGTGGCCTCCGGCCCGCCGGAGCTGCGCCGACTGGTCGCGTCGTTCAACGCCATGGCCGCCCGGATCGCCACCCTGCTGGAGCGGCAGCGGGCCTTCGTCTCGTACGCCAGCCACCAGCTGCGCACCCCGCTGGCCACCCTGCGGCTGTCGGTGGACAACCTGGCGCCCGCCGTGCGCCCGTGCGGCCTGGCCGACCACCGGCTGGTGACCGAGGAGATCGACCGGATGGCCCGCATCTGCGACGCGCTGCTGGCCTTCGCGCGCGCCGAGGCCACCGCCACGGAGGTTCGCCGGATGGACGTGGCCCGGGTCGCCGACAGCCGGGTGGCGGCCTGGCGGCCGCGCGCCGCCCAATCCGGTGTGCGGATCGGCCGGACCGGACCGGCGGCGGTCACCGCGGTCACCGCCGCCGACGTGCTGGACCAGGCCCTGGACGCCCTCATCGACAACGCCGTCAAGTTCGCCGGCCCGGGCAGCCGGGTCCAGGTGGCCGTGCGCCCGACCCGCCAGTGGGTGGACGTGGACGTGACCGACAACGGCCCGGGCATCCCTCCGGAGGACCTGCACCGCGCCGCCGAGGCGTTCTGGCGCCGTCCCACCGACCAGAACCGGGACGGCTCGGGACTGGGCATCACGATCGTGCACACGCTGGTGTCGGCCTCCGGGGGACGGCTCATCCTGCTGCCGGCACGCCCGCGCGGCCTCACCGCCCGGCTCCGGCTGCCCGTGTGCGCCGCGGGCGGCGAGGCCGGCCCGGCCGGACCTGAGGACGCCGAGCCGGCGCCGCCGCGGCCCGGTGCCGGTGCCGGCGCCAGGAGCGGTGCGGCCGGTGCGGACGGCCCGCCGTGACCGGGGTGGCCCGCCGGCGCCTGCTGAGCCTGCCGCTGGTGCCGCTGAGCGCCCTGCCGCTGGCCGGTGCCGTCGGCGACCCCACCCCGTTCCGCCTGCCGCGGCTGGTCATCGCCACCGGCGGCACCGGCGGGGTGTACTACCGGCTCGGCCAGGCCCTGGCCGCCGCGGCCCGCGACCGGTGGTCCACCGACGCCTCGGTGCTGGCCACCGCGGCCTCGATCGCGAACCTCCGGCTGGTCGCGGTCGGCGCCGCCGACGTCGGCTTCACCGCGGTGGACTCCGCCGCGCTGGCCTGGCACGGCCAGGAGCCCTTCACCGAGCCGCTGCCGCTGGCCGCGCTCGCCGGGCTCTACGACGACTACCTCCAGGTCGTCACGCTGGCCAAGGGCCCGATCCAGGCGCTCGGCGACCTGCCGGGCCGACGGGTGTCCACCGGCGCGGCGGGCTCCGGCACGGAGATCGTGGCCGCCCGGGTGCTGCGGGCCGCCGGGATGAGCGTGGACCACGACATCGCCCGGTACCGGATGGCCGCCGCCGAGTCGGCCGAGGCGCTGCGGGCCCGCGCGATCGACGCGTTCTTCTTCACCGGCGGCCTGCCCACCCCGGCCGTGGCGCGGCTGGCGGGGCAGGTGCCCATCCGGGTGCTCTCGGTCGGCGAGGTGGCCGACCAGCTCCAAGCGCTGCACGGCGAGGTGTACGTCCGGCGCTCCCTGCCGGCGCGCACCTACGGGCTGCCCGACGAGGTGGACACCGTTGCCATCCCGAACGTGCTCGTCGTGCGGCGCGACATGCCGCCGGCCACCGCAACCGCGCTGACCGCGCTGCTGTTCGACAGCCGGGCCCGGTTGGACGCCGCACACACCGAGGCCAGCCGGTTGAACCGCCGCTCGGCCCTGGCCACCTTCCCGATCCCCATGCATCCCGGGGCGGCCCGCTACTACCGCGACGCCAAGCCGCTGATCCCTGGCAGGTGAGCGCGTCGCATGCGTCTCCGCGAAGGGCCGCCCGGGTTCGGTGAGGTACGCACGTGCGCCTCACCGCCACGTTCACGCCCCCGACCAAGGCCCGTCGGTGCGGCCATCCCAGGCCGCCGTCGGGAGGCTGACCGGTTGGCAGGGGCCCGGCCGCGTCGGCGGTCGGGCCGGGTCGTCCGGGCGCTAGGCTGCCCGTCGGCAGGCGGGCCGGCCCGGTGCGGCCGGCAGGTGAGGAGGAGCGGAGCGTGACGGTGTCGTCGGTGGACCAACGGATCGCCAGCGAGCTGGGGGTTCAGGAGCGGCAGGTGCGGGCCGCGGTGGAGCTGCTGGACGGCGGGGCCACCGTGCCGTTCATCGCCCGCTACCGCAAGGAGGCCACCGGCTCGCTGGACGACGCCCAGCTGCGCACCCTGGAGGAGCGGCTGCGCTACCTGCGCGAACTGGACGAACGCCGGGACGCGATCATGGAGTCGATCCGCGCCCAGGGCAAGCTCGACGACGAGCTCGCCGCGCAGCTGCTGGCCGCCGACTCCAAGGCGCGGCTGGAGGACATCTACCTGCCGTACAAGCCCAAGCGGCGGACCCGGGCGCAGATCGCCCGCGAGGCCGGGCTGGAACCGCTGGCCGACGCCCTGCTGGCCGACCCCGGGCTCGACCCGCGCGCCGCGGCCGGCGCCTACGTGGACGCCGAGAAGGGCGTGGCGGACGCCGCGACGGCGCTGGAGGGCGCCCGCGCCATCCTGGTCGAGCGCTTCGCCGAGGAGGCCGACCTCATCGGCGCGCTGCGCGAGCGGATGTGGAGCCGCGGCTGGCTGGTCTCCAAGGTCCGCGAGGGCCGGCAGTCCGAGGGCGCCAAGTTCGCCGACTACTTCGACTTCGCCGAGCCGTTCACCCGGCTGCCCGCGCACCGGGTGCTGGCGCTGTTCCGCGGCGAGAAGGAGCAGGTGCTGGAGCTGACCATGGAGCCGGAGGAGCCCACCGACGCGCCGGAGCCGGGCCCCGGCGCGTACGAGCGGCAGATCGCGGCGCACGTCGGCGTCGCCGACCAGGGTCGCCCGGCCGACCGCTGGCTGGCCGACACCGTCCGCTGGGCCTGGCGCACCCGGATCCTGGTGCACCTGGGCATCGACCTGCGGGCCCGGCTGTGGCAGGCCGCCGAGGACGAGGCGGTGCGGGTGTTCGCCGCCAACCTCAAGGACCTGCTGCTGGCCGCGCCGGCCGGCGCCCGGCCCACCATGGGACTGGACCCGGGCTTCCGCACCGGGGTGAAGGTTGCCGTGGTGGACGCCACCGGCAAGGTGGTCGCCACCGACACCATCTACCCGCACGTGCCGCAGCAGCGCTGGGACGAGGCCCTCGCCACCCTGGCCCGGCTGGCCGCCGCGCACCGGGTCGAGCTGGTGGCCATCGGCAACGGCACCGCGTCCCGGGAGACCGACCGGCTGGCCGCCGAGCTGGTCAAGCGGCATCCGGAGCTGCGGCTGACCAAGGTGATGGTCTCCGAGGCCGGCGCGTCGGTCTACTCCGCCTCGGCGTACGCCTCCCAGGAGCTGCCCGACCTCGACGTGTCGCTGCGCGGCGCGGTCTCCATCGCCCGCCGGCTGCAGGACCCGCTCGCCGAGCTGGTGAAGATCGACCCGCGGTCGATCGGGGTCGGGCAGTACCAGCACGACGTGTCGGAGAGCAAGCTGTCCCGCTCGCTCGACGCGGTGGTGGAGGACGCCGTCAACGCGGTGGGCGTGGACGTCAACACCGCCTCCGCGCCGCTGCTGACCCGGGTCTCCGGCATCGGCGCCGGCCTGGCGGAGAACATCGTGCTGCACCGCGACGCGCACGGGCCGTTCCGGTCCCGGCAGGCCCTGCGGGAGGTGCCCCGGCTGGGGCCCAAGGCGTTCGAGCAGTGCGCCGGCTTCCTGCGCATCCCCGGCGGCGAGGACCCGCTGGACTCCTCCGCGGTGCATCCGGAGGCGTACCCGGTGGTGCGCAAGATGCTGCGCGCCGCCGGCCTGGTCAGCGGCGACGCCGCACCCACCGGCGCCGAGGTGCGGACGCTGATCGGCAACACCGCGCTGCTGCGCAGCCTCAAGCCACAGGAGTTCGTGGACGACCGGTTCGGCCTGCCCACCGTGGTGGACATCCTGGGCGAGCTGGAGAAACCCGGCCGGGACCCGAGGCCGGCATTCGCCGCCGCCCGGTTCGCCGACGGCGTGGAGACCCTGGCCGACCTCAAGCCCGGCATGGTGCTGGAGGGCGTGGTCACCAACGTGGCCGCGTTCGGCGCGTTCGTGGACGTCGGCGTGCACCAGGACGGCCTGGTGCACATCTCGGCGATGTCGGCCACCTTCGTCAGGGACCCGCGCGACGTGGTCAAGCCCGGCGACATCGTCCGGGTCAAGGTGCTCGACGTGGACGCCGCCCGCAAGCGCATCTCGCTGACCCTGCGGCTGGACGACGAGGCCGGCTCCGGCGGCCGCGCCGGGCCCGGCGGGCGCCCGGGGTCGGGCCGCCCCGGGTCGGAACGCGGCGACGACGGCCGCGCACCGGGCGGGCGCGGCGGCGCCGCGGGACAGCCCCGCGGGGCGGGCGGCCAGCCGGGCGGACGCGGCGCCGCGGGCGACCAGCCGGGCGGGCGGGACCGCCGCGGCGGTCATGGTGGGGGCCGCCCGGGCGGGTCCCGGGGCGGCGGCCGCTCCGGCGGCGGTACGCCGGACACCGCCCTCGCCGACGCCCTGCGCCGCGCCGGCCTGACCCGCGACTGACGGCGAGGGCGTCACCGCACGCGACGGGGCTCGGTGGGCCACCGAGCCCCGCGCCGCCGGGTCAGGCGGTGACGAGCGGGCGGGCGGCGGCGCGGCGCTCGGTGAGCAGGCCGAACGCGACCCCGAGCACCAGCCACAGGGTGGTCAGCACCGCCAGCGAGGCGAGCCGGAAGTCCCACAGCAGCGACGCCGGGACGTCGGCCGGCACCGCGTCCGGGTTGGCTGGCCACCCGACCAGCAGCAGCACCGCGCCGAGCGCCGCGGCACCGGCCACGGCCGCCCCGCGGGTGCCGGACGACAGCCCGCCGCGGCCGGACAGGTAGGCGTCCAGCCGCACCAGCCCGTAGGCCAGGGCCAGGCCCGCGACGATCAGCGTCAGGTACGCGGCCGTGCGCCCGTTGACGGTCTCGCCGTCGCCGACCCCGGGCGGGTTGGCCGGGTACTTCAGCGCCGGCAGCAGGGCCACGGCGGCGAAGCCCAGCGCCGCCACGAGGCCGCTGTGCGCGAAGCCGCCCCGGTGGCCCCACCGGGCGGCGCTCGCGGCGATCACGGTGGCGAACAGCGCGCCCAGGGCGAGCCCGACGAGCACCAGCGCGACCACCCCGCCGAGGGTGTAGACCCCGTCGCTGAAGGTCGCCTCGTGGTGGCCGTCCTCGGCTGCGGGCCGGGTCTCCTCGATGCGCACCGCGGCGCGGCTCAGCGGCTCGACCAGCACCAGATTGACGACGCCGGCGGCCAGGCCGGCGAGGCCGCCGGCGGCGACCCCCCGGCCCAGCAGTCCGGCGTAGGTCAGCGGCCGCACGCCGTCAGTGGCAGGGCACGCCGAGGGCGTGCCGGCCGTTGTGGAAGAACTCGTGCACCGTGCCGGCGGCGGAGCTGAGCAGCGCGCCGTTCTCCTGCGACACGGCGTACACCGTCAGCAGCGCCGCGAGCGTGACGAGCGCGGCCCACCAGGGCAGCCGCAGGGCCTCGGGGCGGGCGTCGACGGGAAGGGACGGGCTGGTCATGGCTTCTCCTCCATGCCTCGTGGAAGGCGAGGTGCACCCTCGTCGGTCAGGCCACGGCCGGTCTCCTGGCTCCCGGATCGCCGCGCGCCCCGCGCCTTCCCAGCCGACGGCGTCGGCCAGTGGCGTCGGGCGAGGCGCCCTCCCCGGTCACAGTGGCGAGGACCACGCCGGACTCACACCGGCTTCCCGACACCGTGGCGATCACAACGTACGGCATCGGCCGAGCGGCGGACAAGCGCGGTCACCCGGGCGTGACGGGTGTCAATGCCTCGCCCGGCGGCGGGGCGCGGCCGGCAGGCAGCAGTCGGCGCAGGTGCCGCCCCCGGGCAGCAGGTAGTACAGGCAGCAGCTGCGCCGACTGAACCACAGCTGCCCGTCCCCCGCGGCGAGCGTGCCGGTGCCGGCGAGCGGGCCGTGGGCCAGCAGCTCACGCCCGGCCGCCGCGACCGCCGCGACCGGGGCCGCCCCGGTTAGGGCCAGGTGGCGCAGCGCGCCGGCCGCGCCCGAGGCGACGTTGCCCCACAGCAGCCCGGCGGCGACCGGGGTGTCCCGACGCACGGCGGCCAGCAGCGGCGCCAGCCGGTCGTCCACGATGTCCGCCAGCCAGCGCCGCAGCGGCGGGGCGCCGTCTGGGCGCCGCCAGCCGGCGGGCGACTCCAGGCGCAGCTCGACGCCCCGGCCGGGCACGTACCGCCACCAGGTGCGCCCGGCGGCGGGGGCGACCGCCACCCCGGCGGTGACCAGCGCTGCGAGCGTCGGGGCGGTGAGCCGGGCGGCGAACGACAGCGTGGCCAGCGAGGCGGCGACCCGCCGCGGCGTCCCCGGCAGCCGGGCGGTGAACGCGTCGACGAGCGCGGCGGCGTCCGCGGCCAGGCGATCGACCGGCTGCCAGGGCGGCCCGGCGTCCACCGGCCCGGCGCCGCCCGCCGCCACACCGCCACCGGGCGCCGCACCGACGGGCGCCCGACCCGGCGCCGCGGCGCCGGCGTCCAGTGCGAAGACCGGACCCAGGGCGGCCGCCCGGCGCAGCGCGGCGACCGCCTCGTCAGCGGACACCGCCACCAGCGCGGGCGGCGCCTCACCCGCAGGCGCCACCAACGACGCCGCCTCACCCGCGGGCGCCACCACCCACGCGGGCGAGCGCGGCGCACCCCGGTCCTCGGTCACCGCGGGCCGACGCCGGTGATCCGCACCGCGGCGGCGCCGGCCTCGTCGGACGCGGCCAGGTCGACCTCGGCGTCGATGCCCCAGTCCCGGTCCCCGGTCGGATCGTCGAAGATCTGCCGGACCAGCCAACGATCCGGCTTGGCGTCGATGAGCAGCAGGCCCGGCCCGCGGGCGTCCGGGCCGGTGCCGATCTCGCCGTACTCGGCGAAGTACGGCTCCAGGGCCTCGGCCCAGGCGTCGGCGTCCCAGCCGCAACCGGCGTCCAGCTCCCCCAGCTCCACCCAGCGGCGCAGCGCGGCCAGCTCCACCCGGCGGAACAGCGCGTTGCGCACCAGCACCCGGAAGGCCCGCACGTTGCCCGTGACCGCCGGCGGCCGGTCGTCGGCCACCACCGCGCCGCCCGCCGCGTCGGTCGGGTCGCGCAGCCGCTCCCACTCGTCGATCAGGCTGGAGTCCACCTGGCGGACCAGCTCGCCGAGCCACTCCACGAGGTCGACCAGCTCCTCGGTCTTGGCGTCGTCCGGCACGGTCTGCCGCACCGCCCGGTACGCGTCGGCCAGGTAGCGCAGCACCAGGCCCTCCGAGCGGGACAGGCCGTAGAAGGAGACGTACTCGCCGAAGGTCATCGCCCGCTCGTACATGTCGCGGGCCACGGACTTGGGCCGCAGCTCGTGGTCGGCCACCCACGGGTGGCCCCGCCGGTACGTCTCGTACGCCGCCTCCAGCAGCTCCGCCAACGGCCTGGGGTGGGTGACCGACTCCAGCAGGTCCATCCGGGCCTCGTACTCGATCCCGTCGGCCTTCATCTGGGCGACCGCCTCGCCCCGGGCCTTGAACTGCTGGGCGGCCAGCACCTGCCGCGGGTCGTCCAGGGTGGACTCGATGACCGACAGCACGTCCAGCGGGTAGTCCGGGGCGTCCCGGTCCAGCAGCTCCAGCGCGGCCAGCGCGAACGGCGACAGGGGCTGGTTGAGCGCGAAGTCGTACTGCAGGTCCACGGTGAGCCGGACCGCGCGTCCGTCGGGCTCGGGCTCGTCGAGCCGCTCGACCACCCCGCCGGCAAGCAGCGCGCGGTAGATGGCAATGGCCCGGCGGATGTGCCGGCGCTGGGCGGGCCGGTCCTCGTGGTTGTCGGTGAGCAGGTGCCGCATGGCGGCGAACGGGTCGCCGGGTCGGCCGATGACGTTGAGCAGCATGGCGTGGCTGACCGCGAAGCTGGAGGTCAGCGGCTCGGGCTCGGCCTCGACGAGGCGGTCGAAGGTGGGCCGACCCCAGCCGATGGCGCCCTCGGGCGGCTTCTTGCGCACCACCTTGCGCCGCTTCTTGGGGTCGTCGCCGGCCTTGGCCAGCGCCTTCTCGTTCTCGATGACGTGCTCGGGCGCCTGCACCACCACGGTGCCGACGGTGTCGAAGCCGGCCCGCCCGGCCCGGCCGGCGATCTGGTGGAACTCCCGGGCCCGCAGCAGCCGCACCCTCGTGCCGTCGAACTTGGACAGGGCGGTGAACAGCACGGTGCGGATCGGCACGTTGATCCCGACGCCGAGGGTGTCGGTGCCACAGATGACCTTCAGCAGCCCGGCCTGGGCCAGGGTCTCCACCAGGCGGCGGTAGCGCGGCAGCATGCCGGCGTGGTGCACGCCGATGCCGTGGCGCACCAGGCGCGAGAGCGTGCGCCCGAAGCCGGAGGTGAACCGGAACCGGCCGATCGCCTCGGCGATCGCGTCCTTCTCGGCCCGGCTGCACAGGTTGACGCTCATCAGCGCGCTGGCCCGCTCCAGGGCCGCGGCCTGGGTGAAGTGCACGACGTACACCGGGGCCTGCCTGGTGGCCAGCAGCTCCTCCAGCGTCTCGTGCAGCGGGGTGGTGGCGTACGAGTAGAGCAGGGGCACCGGCCGCTGCGCCGAGCGCACCACGGCGGTGGGGCGGCCGGTGCGCCGGGTCAGGTCGGCCTCGAACCTGGTGACGTCGCCCAGCGTGGCGGACATGAGCACGAACTGGGCCTGCGGCAGCTCGATCAGCGGCACCTGCCAGGCCCAGCCGCGGTCGGGCTCGGCGTAGAAGTGGAACTCGTCCATGACCACCTGGCCCACGTCGGCCCGGTGCCCGCCGCGCAGCGCGATGTTGGCCAGGATCTCGGCCGTGCAGCAGATGATGTCGGCGTCGTCGTTGACGCTGGCGTCGCCGGTGAGCATGCCGACCTCGGCGGCCCCGAAGACCTCGCACAGGGCGAAGAACTTCTCCGACACCAGGGCCTTGATGGGCGCGGTGTAGAAGGTGCGCTGCCGCTGCCCCAGGGCGGCGAAGTGGGCGCCGGTGGCCACCAGGCTCTTGCCGGAGCCGGTCGGCGTGTTGAGGATGACGTTCGCCCCCGAGACCACCTCGATGAGCGCCTCCTCCTGGTGCGGGTAGAGGCTCAGCCCGCGGTCGGCCACCCAGCCGGCGAACGCGTCGAAGGTCGAGTCGGGGTCGGCGGGCTCGGGCAGTCGGTCGGTCAGCGTCATGGCCGGTCCATCCTGCCCGCCAGCCCCGGTGATCACCAACTTCACCCGCCGCGCGACGCCCGTCACGATCTGCTGACCGGCGCCCGGGGGCCCCGGCACAATGGCGGGCACGGTGCCCACCCCGGCGACCACCGCGGGGCCGCGCCGGCGGCCGCCGGAGCCGGCGACCGCGCCGAGAGAGCGCCGAAGGGAGCCTCGTGTCGGAGCCGACGTCGACCGCCCGCACGCTGTGGACGCTGTTCGAGCCGATCCACGTCGTCACCTACTTCGCCCCGGAGGCGCTGGCCGCGTACCCCGACGCCGGCCTGCCCGGCTTCTGGCGCGGCTACTTCGCCGGCCGGGCGGCGCCGCTGGGCGCGGTGGACGCCGCGCCGGTGGCCGCCGCCTTCTTCAGCTTCGCCCCGGCCATGGTGGCCCGGGCGCTGCCGGACGTGTGGACCCGGATCAGCCCCGCCGACGCGGTGGCCGCGCGCACCCGGGGCGCGGCCGCCGCCCTGCGCCGCCTCATGGCCACCGCCGCCGCCCCGCCCGCGGACACCGCCGCCGAGGCGGCCGAGGCGACGGTGGCCGAGGCGGCCGAGGCGCTGGAGGCGGCGGTGGACCGGCTGGACGTGTCGGGCCGGGTGCTGGCCGCGGCCAACGCGGCCCTGCCCCGGCCCGCCGACCCGTACGAGCGGCTGTGGCAGGCCACCACCGTGCTGCGCGAGCACCGCGGCGACGGGCACAACGCCGCGCTGGTGGCCGCCGGCCTCGACGGCGTCTCGGTGCTGGCCTGGCGCGCGGCCAACGACCTGCCGCGCGACCTTATGCAGCCCATCCGGGGCTGGACCGACGCGCAGTGGGGTGCGGCGGTGCAGCGGCTGGTCCGGGACGGCTGGCTGGCCGCCGACGGCACGCCGACCCCCGCGGGCCGGGCCCGGTTCGCCGCGGTGGAGGAGGCGACCGACCGGGCCGCGGCCGGGCCGTGGCGGGACGCGGCACCGGCGGACGTGGACCGACTCGTCGCACTGCTGCGCCCGCTGGCGCGCGCCTGCTTCCAGACCCTGCCGCGGCCCAACCCGGTCGGCCTGCCGAGTCCGGCCTAGGGCGGTTCATCCCCCCGACCGCGGGTATCCGGTCCGGGAAGACCAACCCGCTTAGGGGGAAGAAATGACCTTCGACCCGTTAACGACGCAGGGAATTCCGCTCGAGCGGCAACTGCGCAACTGGCGCGAGCTCGACGTGACCCCGCTCGACCCGGACGACACCGACCCGTACACCCGCTGCCGGGTCATCGTCATGAACGGCATCGAGGTGGAGGCGATCATGTTCAGCCACCACCTGGCGCGCACCTGTCCCGACCCCGAGGTCAAGCGGCAGCTGGCCTACACCCGCTACCTCGAGGCCCAGCAGCAGAGGGTGGTCAACTGGCTGCTGCCGCCCATCGCCAGCACCCTGGAGACGACGATCGCGTACGAGCAGGTCGCGGTGGACCTGACCGCGTGGGTCGCGCGGATGGAGCCGGACCCCTACCTGAAGCAGGCGTACGAGTTCGGGGTGCTGGAGGACTTCGACCACCTCTACCGCTACGCGAACCTGTTCGAGATGGTCGAGCGCCGCAAGGCCGAGAAGGTGGTGGACCAGCTCACCGAGGTGATGCCGGGGCGGCCCACCAAGATGCACCACCGGCACCCGTACGACAACGTGCGGGACCCCTACGACCGAACCACCGTCGACCCGCTGTCGAAGATGCACGCGCTCACGGTCATGTCGGCCGAGCAGCAGACGATGAACTTCTACATGAACGTCGGCCCGCAGTACATGGAGCCGATCGCCCGCCAGCTCTACCAGGAGATCGGGCTCATCGAGGAGGAGCACGTCACCCACTACGAGTCGCTGGTCGACCCGGGCGAGACGTGGTGGGAGCGGCTGGTCAACCACGAGTACAACGAGGTCTACCTCTACCACTCGTTCATGACCCAGGAGAGCGACCCGCGGGTGCGCGCGATCTGGGAGCTGCACCTCAACATGGAGCTGGCGCAGCTGCACCAGGCGGTCGAGCTGTTCCGCCGGCACGACGGCCGCGAGCCGGAGGAGATTCTGCCCCGGGAGCTGCCGGTGCCGGTCACCTTCGAGCCCAACAAGGAGTACCTGCGACACCTGCTGGCCACCCAGATCGACCTCACCACGCTGGGCGCCGGCTACGTGCGCGAGGCGCACGAGCGCTTCGAGAAGATGCAGGAGGCGCTGCACGGCGGCGAGCAGCCGCCCAGCGAGGAGGTCATCGACCTGCACCGGGAGCGGTTCGGCGACGAGTACCGGATCGAGACCGAGGGGCCGCACCCGGTCGAGCGGCTGCGGGAGACGGCGGAGGCCCGGCGATGACGACGACCCGGCAGCACCCGGAGGAGACCGACCGCGGCGACGTGGTGGACCTGCTGCTGGCCCAGCACGGCCGCATCGAGGAGCTGTTCCGCGCGGTGCGGGGCAGCTCGGGCCGGGCCAAGCAGGAGGCGTTCGAGGAGCTGACCCACCTGCTGTCGATCCACGAGACCGCCGAGGAGGAGATCGTGCACCCCGCGGCCCGGACCAGCATCGACGCCGGCGACGAGGTGGTGCAGGCGCGGCTGGCCGAGGAGCACGACGCCAAGGAGCTGCTCGCCGGGCTGATGAAGCTGGATGTGCAGACACCGGAGTTCGACGCCGAGCTGGACCGGCTGCGCATCGCCGTCTACGAGCACGCCAAGCGCGAGGAGAGGTACGAGTTCATGCAGCTGCGCGCCGCGCACCCGCCCGAGCGGCTGGTGCGGATGGCCGGGGCGCTGCGCGCGGCGGAGAAGATCGCCCCGACGCGGCCCCACCCGGGCGTGGAGTCCGCGACGAAGAACCTGCTCCTGGGCCCGCCGACGGCGCTGGTGGACCGGGTGCGCGACGCGGTCCGCGACGCGATGCGGGACTGACCGCCGCCCGGGCCGGCCCGCGGCGCGCGGGACCGGCCCGGGACGGCGGGATCGGCGGCGGGGCTCAGCGCCGGCGCCGGCGCGCCAGCAGCACCACGCCCGCGATGATTGCGGCGACCACGAACAGGCAGCACAGCGCCCCGACGATGCCCAGGCCCCGGGGGAAGCGGGGCCGCCGGCGGGCCAGCTCCTCCGCGGTGGCCAGCACCGCCGGCCGCTGCGCGGCCCAGGCGACCGTCGGCGCGGCCAGCGCCACGCACAGTCCCAACCACAGCGCGCCGAGGCGCGCCCACCATCGCACGGGCTTCGACATGCCCCCATCCTGCCCGGTCGCCGCGCCGTCTGCGCGCCGGGCGCCGGCCCCCGAGCCCGACCGCCGAGCCCGTCGACGGCGCCGAGCGCCGAGACCGCCCGGACCCACCGCCGAGACCGTCGACGGCGCCGGACGCCGGGATCGCGCGGGACCAACCGCCGCGCCCGTCGACGGCGCCGGACGCCCGCACCGCACCGCACCGGGCCCCGGAGGGTGACCGGTCAGGGCCGGGCCGTGGTCGTGGCGTTGGGGGCGCGGTGTCCGATGAACACGAGCTGGTCGCCGGGCTGGATGGTGGCCGCCTCCGGCTCGGCGGTGGGCACGATCTGGCCGCGGCGGATCAGGGCGATCACCACCGCGGGCAGCTCGCGCGGGGAGCGGCCGCACTCGTCCCGGGTGGCCGAACGGACCGCCAGGCCCATCCCCTGCCCCGGGGAGAGCAGGTCCTCCACCACGTCGATCAGCGGCGGCATGGAGGTGGACAGCCCGAGCAGGCGGCCGGTGGTGGCCGAGGAGACGATCACGTGGTGGGCGCCGCTCTGCTTGAGCAGCTGCGCGTTCTCCAGCTCTCGGGCGGCCGCCACGATGCGCACCTTGCCCGCGGTGAGCTGGCGGGCGGTGAGCGTGACCAGCAGCGCCGCGTCGTCGCTGTCCGTGGCCACGATCAGCGTCTTGGCCTGCGTCAGCCCGGCCTCCATCAGGATCGCCGACCGGGTGGCGGAGCCCTGCACGACGACGAGCCCGTTGCCGACCGCCTCCCGCACGGCGGCGGAGTCATGCTCCACCACCACGATGTACCTGCGGTCGAGGTTGTTCTCCAGCAGGGTGGCGACCGCGCTGCGGCCCTTCGTGCCGTAGCCGCACACGATGACGTGGTCCTTCACGGTCCTCCTCCACCTGGTCACCCGCAGGTCGGTACGGTACTGCTCGGTCAGGATCTCCAGGGTGGTGCCGACCAGGATGATCACGAACAGCACCCGGGCGGGCGTGACCAGCAGGACGTTGACCAGCCGCGCCCCCGACGACACCGGCGTGATGTCCCCGTAGCCGGTGGTGGACAGCGACACGACCGCGTAGTAGAAGCAGTCGAGCACCGTCAGCGTGTCGTCCGCGGCGTCCTGGTAGCCGTCGCGGTCGAGGTAGACCGCCGCCACGACGAACACGATCAGGCCGACGGCCGCGCCGATCCGCACGCTGAGCGCGCGCAGCGGGCTCAGCCGCTGCACCGGGATGTGCACCGCCGCCGGTGCGTTCATCGGCTGCCCCGCTGCCACATCAGCCACCTTAGGGGACCCCGCCCGCCGGCTGCCGGGCACGGGCCCCGCCGCCGGCGCGTCGGGCCGACCGCGACGGCGGGCCGGTGGCGGGTCCCGGTCGCCGGCCGGCGGGACCGTGGGCCCCGGGTGCCGGCGGGCCGGAGCCGGCGGGCCCCCGGCCGCGGCGCGGCCGGCGCCGCGGCGGTCAGGCGAGGCTGCGCAGGTCCAGGGCGTACCAGGTGTACGGGGAGCCCACCGCGCCGCGGGACCACCAGAGCATGCCCCCGGCGGCGTCCACCGCGGCGACCCCCTCGGCGACCACGACGGTCCTGCCGCTGCGGATGTCGTACAACTGCAGCAGGCTGCTGCCGTCCTCGGGGTTCACCGCGGCGCCGAAGGGCTCGAACCGGTCGAGCAGGGCGACGTCGTTGAGCACCGCCACGGCGCCCGGCCCGGCGACCCGGGCCCGGTCCCGGCCGTCCGGGCGCATGATGTCGACCCGGACCACGCCCTGGGCGCCGCTGACGGCCACCCGGCACCAGGCGGGGGTGCACCGCGCCTCCTCGCTGGGCGAGGTGACCGCCTTGACCCGCCTGCCCGTGCGCAGGTCGTACAGTTCGGCGGGCAGCGAGACGCCGCTGAGCGCGCTGCTCAGCCAGGGCCACGTGGACAGGCCCAGGCCGCCGGGGACCGCCCGGCGGGTGACCCGGCCGCCGGCCAGCGGCACGGAGCGTACCTGCGCCCGCGCGGCCTTGCTGGACTCCGCCGCGATCCAGTGCACCGCCGAGTCGGCCACCACCAGGTCGAACTGCGTCTTGCGGAAGATCGCCCGGCCGGTGTCCGCGGTGAGCCGCCGCGCCTGCCCGCCGGTGCGCCAGTTCGCCCGCCAGATCTCGGTGTGCGGCACGTCGCCGCCGGTGGCGGTCACCTCGGCCCACACCAGCACGTCGCCGTGGGCGGCGAACCCCTCGAACCGCCCGTCGGCGGCGGTGGACAGCCGGCGCAGCTCGGTGGTGGCCCCGTCGGGGCCGCGCAGCAGCATCCGGGTGTGCGCGCCGTCGGCGGTCATCGCGATGCCGGCCGCGACCTCGGTGGACAGGTACAGCTCCGGCACGAAGACCGTGCCGTCGGGCAGCGCGCCGGGCAGCCCGGCCGACAGTTTCGCGCCGGGGTACACCTCGGTCACCGCCGGTGCGGCGGCGGTCGGCGGGGCGGCACCGGAGCCGGCCGACCGCGGGTCCGGCGTGGGCTGGCCCAGCAGCCAGGCCCCCGCACCCAAGGCGGCCACCAGGGCGACGGCACCGACCACGGTGCGCCGACGGGGGTGGGGTCGCTGCGCCACCGGGGCAGCGTAGCCGACCTGCGCGGGAGGCGGACCGGGCAACCGCAGGCCACCGCCCGCGGACGCGGCGGCGCCCGCCGCGGAGGAGTCGCGGCGGGCGCTGGCGCGGTCGGTCGGGCGGGGCCGGAGCCGGATCAGACCCGGGCCCACAGGGCCGGCACGTTCGGCGGCTCCCACCCGGGGTAGGCCGTGTGGGACTGCAGGCACCGGTACGTGGCGCCGGCGTAGGTCACCTGGGTGCCGGCCGCGTAGTACGTGTACGCGGTCCAGGTGGTGCCGCCGGTCGGCGGCGGCGGGCTGCTCGGCGGCCGAGTGGTGCTCGGCGGGGGGCTGCTCGGCGGCCGGGTGGTGACCGGGGGCGGCGTGGTGCCGGTGACGTTCAGCACGAAGTCGAACGTGGCCTCGCGCCCGGTGCCCACGGTGCGGACGTTCATCAGCAGCCGCGGGTCGTAGATCGTGTCGGTGCTGTTGCGCGGCTCGCCCGGGAAGTAGAGCTGGGTGGTGAGGATCGGGCGGCCAGGCGCCTGCGCCTTGACGTGGATGTGCCGGGTGCGGCCCGGGTACAGGCCGGGCACGATGGTGGTGAGCCGGTAGCGGCCGTTGGCGTCGGTGTACTGGTGGCCGCGGAACCGGTAGGTGGTGTTGTCGTAGGCGCCGTTGTTGTCGGCCTGCCAGAAGTCCAGCAGCACGTTCGCCAGCGGCTGGCAGTTGCGCCCGTAGACCACGCCGCTGACGATCAGCGAGGTGCCGGGACCGTCCACGATCGAGGAGCGCTGCGGCGTCCGGGGCTTGTAGTACGGGCCCTCGGTCTGCGGGATCGTGGGGGCGTCGCCGTCGTCGCACAGCGGGGTGGGCTCCAGCGACTGCCCGGAGGGCGTGCGGTCGGCCAGCGCCGGAACCGCGGCGACGATCATCGGCACCGGGGCGGCGACGAGGGCGGCCTTGAGCAGCGTCTTGCGGCGGATGCCGCTGGTCAGGAGGGAACCCTCGAGCTCCTCGGCGGTGCGGAAGTCTTCGCTGTCCTGTTTGCCAGTCACGCTGGCCTCCTTCGGGTGGGGGTCGGAACCAGGCGCCGACCGGCGGCCCGGTGCCGGCGCTCCCCACGCCGTACCGTTGCCACCGCGCCAGCGCCCGGGCGCTCCGGGTCGAGCCGACGCCACCGCGCGCACCGGGGCGACGCGCGGCGGCGCGGCGACGGGCGGGCCGCCCCGTGCCGCACCGGGCAGCGTCGGCTCGTCCCAGCCGCCTGGGCCGACGCTATCCGGGAGAATCAGGACCTTCGATGGACTCGGTACGGCGGTTGTGGTGATTTCCGCCGACGCTGCGGCGGAACTCCCCAGGGCTCACGCCCGTCTCGCGGCGGAAGAAGCGGCAGAAGTACGCCGGGTCGGCGAAGCCCAGCTGCCGCGCCACCTGCGCCACGGTCAGGCCGGTGCGGCCGAGCAGGCGCTTGGCCTCCAGCGCCTGCGCCTGCCGGATGAGCTGTCCGGGCGTGCTGCCGGTGACCTCCTTGACCACCTCGTTGAGGTAGCTCACCGAGACACCCACCCGGGCCGCGTACGCCCGCACGGACGTGTCGGCCGGGCCGTTGATACCCAGCAGGCGGGTGAAGCGCTGCGCCACCACGACCGCGCGGCTGGTGCCGCCCTGGGGCGGCCGCGCGTCCAGCAGCCGGACCGCCCGGGTCAGCAGGATGTGCAGGTAGGACTGCAGCACGCTGATGAAGCCGGTCTCCCGGCGCAGGTACTCCCGGTGCATCTCGCCCACCAGGTAGGCGACGGCGTCGGCGTCCTCGCCGGCCAGGTGCAGCCAGGGCCGCGCGGCCAGCGCGTGCAGGGCATCGCGGTCGTCCGGGTGCGGGATCAGGAACTCGTCGGTGAACAGCACCACCCGGCCCTGCACGCCCTGCACCTGCTGCCAGAAGTGCACCTGTCCCGGCGTGATCACGCACAGGTGCGGGGGGCGCAGCGGCTCCTCGGCGAAGTCGACCACGTGCGCGCCGCCGCCCTCGGTGACGTGCACCACCTCGTAGAACGTGTGCCGGTGCGGGAAGCTGGCCAGCGACAGCGGGCCGATCGTCTCGAACGATCCGATCGCGAACGACGGGAGCTGGTCGCGGGCCGGAATGGCGAGGCGGTGCAGTGGCAACGGCTCCGGGCGCGCGGGAGCGGATGCCCCGGCGGGCCCGTCGCCCCGGCGGGCGCCGGATTGCGGCGGCGCGGCAGGCGGCATGGTGGGTTTTCCCGAAGTGTGGGTCGAGTTCCGGCAAGCTGACCTAAGGGTTTCCCGAATCCTCCCGACCGAGGTGAGGTACGGGCTTGACCGCCGGTGCCGGCTGGTTGATCGTAGGTGCCGAGATGGTGCCCGAGCCCCGAATACCGACGATCGGCAGTCCACTGGTCGATACCGCCGCACACCCGCCGGAGGACCGGGGGGACGTGTGGGAGCACGCCGTGTCCAACGCGTTCGTCCCGCTGACGATCACCCCGGGGCATCCGACGTTCCGCGGCAGCCTGCACGCCCGCCAGCTCGGTCCGGTGCAGGTCTGCGACCTGTGGGCCGGGGCGCACACCGCCGAACGCACCGCCAAGCTGGTCGCCCAGTCCGGTGGCGACTTCTACAAGGTCGGGGTGGGCGTGTCGGGCAGCTGCATCGTGCGGCAGGACGGCCGCGAGTCGGTGATCGGTCCCGGTTCGGTGCTGCTCTACGACACCACCCGGCCGTACCGGGTGGAGGTGCCGCGGGAGCACCGGATCATCCTCCTGCTGTTTCCACGGCAGGCACTGGACCTACCACCCCAGCGGGTCGCCACGCTCACGGCCAGCACCCTGCCCGGCTCCACCGCGCTGGGCGAGCTGGTCACGCCATTTCTGGCCGGGCTGGCCGAGGCGGACGTGTCCGGGCCGGCGGCCGAGCGGCTCGCCGCCGGCGCCCTCAACCTCGTGGCCGCGCTGCTGGCGGAGCGGCTGGACCTGTCCGTCCCGCTCAGCGACGACCTGATGTGGGAGCGCATCACGCAGCACGCCGACCGGCACCTGGGCGACCCCGACCTGGGGCCCCCGGCGCTGGCCGCGGCGCACCACGTCTCGGTGCGGCAGCTGCAACGGCTGTTCCACCGGCGGGGCACCACGGTCAGCGGTTGGCTGCGTCGGCGCCGGCTGGAGCAGGTCCGCCGCGACCTGGTCGACCGGGCGCTGGCCGACCGTCCGATCTGGGCGCTGGCCAGCCGGGCCGGGTTCGCCGACCCGGCGCACTTCAGCCGGGCGTTCCGGGCCGCGTACGGCCAGTCCCCCCGCGACTACCGGGCCGGGCGCGCGGCGTCGTCCGGACCGGCCGACGGCGACCGGGCCGCCGGCTAGACGCGCGGCGAGCCGCCAGCCGGCGCGTCGGGCGCCGGCTCCGGGTCGCCCGAGGCGGCCGGCTCCAGGTCGCCCGAGGCCGGCGGGGCGAAGCAGCCGGCGACGGTCGCCGGGTCCACCTCGGCCAGCGTCGCCGGGCGCCACCGCGGGCGGCGGTCCTTGTCCACCACGACCGCGCGCACGCCCTCCGCGAAGTCCGGCAGCCGCAGCAGCGCGCAGGAGACGCGGAACTCCTGGCGCAGGCATGCGGCCAGGTCCGGCAGCTCCGCCGCCCGACGCACCGCGGCCAGGGTCACCGCGACGGCGGTCGGCGACCCGGCGTCGAGCCGGCGCAGCGCGTCGGCCGCCGCCGGCTCCGGCCGCGCGGCGAGCCGGTCGCGGATGCGGACCGGGTCCGGGCCCGCGAACGCCCGGTCCACCCAGTCGCGCGCCCGCGCCAACGGCGCCGGCCCCGGCGGCACGGCCAGCTCGGCGAGGACCGCCTCGGCGGGCTCGGCCGCCAGCCGGCGCCGCAGGGCGGGCAGGCGGTCGGCCGGCACCAGGACGTCGGCCAGGCCGAGCGCGATCGCGTCGGCGGGGCCGAACCGGGCCCCGGTGAGCGCGGCGAGCGTGCCGAGCTCGCCGGGCGCCGCGGCGAACAGGTGTGTCGCCCCCACGTCGGGGGCGAAGCCGATGGCCACCTCGGGCATGCTCACCACCGAGCGTTCGGTGACCACCCGGTGGCGCGCGTGGGCCGACACGCCCACGCCGCCGCCCATCACGATGCCGTCCTGGACGGCCACCACGGGCTTGGGGTAGTGGGCCAGTTCCCAGTTGAGCCGGTACTCGTGCCGCCAGAACAGCTCGGCCTCGGCGCCGCCGGCCAGCGCCGAGGCGCGCAGGGCGCGGATGTCGCCGCCGGCGCACAGGCCCCGCTCGCCGGCGCCGTCGACCAGGACGGTGCGCACCCGGTCGTCGTCGCGCCAGCCGGCCAGCGTCTCCCGCAGGGCGCGGACCATCGGCAGGGTCAGCGCGTTGAGCACCCGGGGCCGGTGGAGGGTCAACCGGCCGAGCCGGCCGGTGACCGCCACCCGTACCGGATCGTCCGTCGGCTCGCCCTGCTCCAGCGCCATGATCACACGGTAGTCCGGCCGGCGCCGCCGGTGGCGGCCACCCCACCCGGGGCGGCCGCCACCGGTGCCGGCCGCGCGGCCGGCGCGCGACCCGCGGCGTCAGCCGGCGGCCGGCACCTGCAGCGGGTGCAGCTGCGCGCCGTCCTGGCCGAACGTGCGCGGCGCCTCGGGCAGCTCCGGAGCCACCGTCACGGACGGCACCGCCACCCGGCCGGCGGCCGGCAGCACCAGGGCGCTGGCGTTCAGGTCCACCTGCACCGTGGCGTCGGCGTCCACCGCCGCGGTGAACTGCGGGTCGCTCTGGCCGAGCACCAGGCCGACCACGTGCCCGGCGGCGATCACCCCCTCGGTGGCCATGAGCGGCACCGTCACGGTGTACCAGCGGTCGGGCTGCAACGGGGTGGCGAACCGCAGCGACCGGTGGTGGGCGGCGTCCAGCCAGCCCCGGGCGAGCACGAACTGGTCGGTGGTGGCCACCACGTTCTCGGTGTCCCGGTAGCAGGCGTCGTCCGCCGCGGTGGACTCGCCCCAGCACGACTCGGTGTCCAGGGTCCGCACGCCCTCGGAGGAGAAGTGGTTGATCCGGGTGGCCCGGCCGTAGTCGACCAGGCGCGCACTGAGCTGGGTCGTCGGCTTGTCCACTTTGATCCGCAGCCGGACCGAGGCCCGGCCGGAGACGTGCAGCGGGGCCTCCAGCGGGCCCGACAGGTAGACCAGCCGGCCGGGCTTGGCCGTGGTCGGCGAGGTGACCAGCGAGTTCTCGCTCTGTGCCTGGTCGGTGTAGGACTGCACGGTGCCGCGCGGCGCCCGCCGGGTGCCCAGCGTGCCGGTGGTCCCGTCGCCGGCCCCCAGCCGCAGGGCCACGTCGCGGGTGCCCCGGGCGGGCCAGTCCCGCTGGTCGCGCCACACACCGGGGCTGGCCTCGATGGTGACCCTGGGCTCGCGCGTCACGCCGTTGCGCAGGCCCTGCAGCCAGTAGTCGAACCACCGGTGCAGGGTGTCCACCCACTCGCCGCGGCGGACGTCGAACGGCTCCTCGTGACCGGACTGGAACAGCCACAGCTTGCGCGGCACGCCCTCCTCGGCCAGCGCCTCCCACCAGCGGGCGAACTGGTTGGTGGAGACGTTGAGGTCGTTGATGCCGTGCGCGATGAACACGCTCGCCCGCACCCGGTGCGCCGAGCGCCGGTAGTCGCGCTCCCGCCAGTAGGCGTTGTAGTCGCCGGTGTCCTCGCCGCTCTCGGCCCGCAGCCGCTCCCGCAGCGCCGCGCACGCCTGGGCCGGCCGCCCGTTGACGAAGTTGTGCAGGTACACCGGGTAGTCCCGGGACCGCAGCACGCCGTGGTACCGCTGGTAGTCGTACCAGCTGGAGATCGCCCCGATCGGCACGATGGTCTCCAGGCCGCGCACCCCGGTGGCCGCCACGCCGTTGGCCACCGAGCCGTCCCAGGACTTGCCGATCATGCCGACCTTGCCGGTGGTCCAGGAGGCCCACACCGGCGCGCCGGCGGCGGTGAAGCCGCGCGCGCGGCCGTTGAGCCAGTCCACGGCCGCCTTGGCGCCGAGCACCTCGGCCCGGCCGCCGACGTCCATGCAGCCGGTGGAGCGGCTGGTGCCGGTGAGGTCCACCGCGGCGAACGCGTAGCCGCGCGGCACGAAGTAGTTGTCGTAGAACAACGGGAACTTGGTGACGGTGCCGTCGGGCCCGTACACCTTCTTCTCGCCCTCGTTGCCGCGTCCGCAGCACTGGTAGTACGGCGAGGCGACCATGATCACCGGGACCCGGACCCCGGCCTCGGCGGCCTCCCGGGGCCGGACGATGTCCACGGCAATCCGGTCGCGCGCGCCGTCGCCGTCGCTGTCGATGGGCGCCTCGACGAAGACGCTCTCCCGGATGGCGTCGGCGTACGAGTAGACCGGCACGGTGCGCCGGCCCGCCACGTGTGGCGGGCGGTGCCGACCGGCCGGGGTCCCGCCGTGGCCCGCCACGGCGGCCGGCGCGCCGGTCCCGACCGCGGCGTCGAACCCGGCGGAGACCGCGGCGGGCACCGGCGCGGCCGCGGGCTCCGCCGCACCGGCCGCCGGCGGCGCCAGCGTCACCGCCACGGCGGCCGCCAGGCCGACCGCGAGGGCCGCCCGCGGTCTGCTCAGTGGAGCATGGGGCATGGTGATCCCTTTCAGACGAGGGACAGACCGACCCATTGCACAGCACCGGCCCCCGGGCGTACAGGAATCGCCTCGGGGTCGGCGCGTCCGCGTCCGCGGCGGACGGGGTGCCGCCCTGGCCACGCGGGTCGGCGGCGTCCGGATCGAGGCGGGATGCAAGATTCCGCGCGGGGCGCAGCCGTCCCGGATGTCGGGACGGCGGGCGTCCGCTGGTCCGGGCCGGGCCAGCCGAGCACCGACCGGTTACCGCCATTGTCTGGTTCCGGAAGGGTCGACGGGCGTCGATCCGGGTTAGCGTGACGCACCCCCGGGGTCAACCCCCCACCCTTCATGGAGGTTCTATGCCACCGCTACGCCCATCAGGGCGCCGACTCATGGTCGGCGTCGTGACGGCGGGACTGGTGATCGGTGCCGCAGCCGCGGCCCCATACGCCCTGGCGCGCGAAGAGGCCGCCCCCGCCGCCCCGATCGCCGCCGAGCCGTCGGGCTTCCTCACGGTCACCGACCCCATCCCCGGCGAGTACCTCGTCAAGCTCAAGGGCCAGGCGTCGCTGGCCGCGCAGGCCCACGCCCAGGTGGCCGACGAGGCGCAGAGCCTCGCGCGCCGCCACGGCGCCAAGCCGTTCGCGGTGTACTCCGCGGCGCTGCGCGGCTTCGCCGTACGCCTGACCGAGGCCCAGGCCCGCAAGCTGGCCCAGGACCCGGCGGTGCAGTACGTCGAGCAGAACGGCCGGGTCCGGCTGCTGGACACCCAGACCAACCCGCCGTCGTGGGGCCTGGACCGCATCGACCAGCGCAACCTGCCGCTGAACTCCTCCTACACCTACCCGACGACGGCCAGCAACGTGAACGTCTACGTGCTGGACACCGGGGTCTACACCGCGCACAGCGACTTCGGCGGCCGGGCGCGCTCGGCCCTCGACACCATCCGGGACGGTCGCAACGGCCAGGACTGCCACGGGCACGGCACCCACGTGGCCGGCACCGTCGCCGGCGCGCGGTTCGGCGTGGCCAAGGGCGCGCGCATCCACTCGCTGCGCGTGCTGGGCTGCGACGGCAACGGCTCGTACGCCGGCATCACCGAGGCGATCGACTGGGTGACCCGCAACCACCAGAAGCCGGCCGTGGCCAACATGAGCCTCGGCGGCCGGGGCACCAACGCCAGCATGGAGGCCGCGGTCCGCAACGCCGTCAACGCCGGCGTCCCGTTCGCCATCGCCGCGGGCAACGACAACATCGACGCCTGTCAGTTCACCCCGGCCCGCGAGCCGGCCGCCATCACCGTCGGCGCCACGACGTCCACCGACGCCCGGTCCAGCTTCTCCAACTGGGGTCGGTGCCTGGACATCTTCGCCCCGGGCTCCAACATCGTCTCGGCCAGCCACACCAACGCCAACGGCTCGCTGAGCATGAACGGCACCTCGATGGCGTCCCCGCACGTGGCCGGCGTCGCCGCGCTCTACCTGGCGGCCAACCCCAACGCCTCGGCGGCCCAGGTGCGCGACGCCCTGGTCAACGCCGGCACGCCCGGCAAGGTCACCAGCCCCGGCAGCGGGTCCCCGAACGTGCTGCTGCACGTGGCCAGCACCGGCGGCCCGCCGACCAGCCCGAGCCCGACACCGACGAGCCCGAGCCCGAGCCCGACCCAGACGGGTGACACGACGTGGGCCCCGTACACCTACTACGCCATCGGTACCCGGGTCCTCTACGACGGTAGGACCTACCAGTGCCGGCAGTCCCACACGGCCTACCCCGGGTGGGAGCCGCCGAACGTGCTGGCCCTCTGGCTGCCGGTCTGACCTGCCGCCAGAGCCGGGGCCCGGCCCGGGTGGGGCTGCGCCGGGCTCCGGCGCCGCGGCCGGGGCGGGCGGTCTTGCGGACCGTCCGCCCCGGCCGCGCCATCCTGCGTGACCGGCGGGCTCACCGTGCCCGCGGGCAGTCGCACCGCCTCGGCGCGGCTGGCCGCAACCGCCGGTGCACCGCCCGCCGCGGACGGCTTGCCAGAGCCGGCCGCGGCGGCCGTACTCCGCGGCCGGTCGCGTTGCCGCGGCCGGCCGTTCTCCGTTCCCGCCGCATGCCGCTCTCGGTTGCCGCCGCCGGCCAAGTCCCGCGGCACCGGTGGCCTCCGGACCCGCCGTGCTCCGCAGGCCGCCGGAACCACCGCACCGCGGGTCGCTACAGCCAGCCGCGACGGGCGGCCTGCAGGGCGGCCTGGAACCGCGTCCGGGCGCCCAGCCGCGTCATGAGCTGGGTGATCCGCCGGGTCACCGTACGCTCGGTGACGCCCAGGGCCCGCGCCATCGCGCGGTCCTTCATCCCCGCCGACAGCATGGCCAGCAACTCCCGGTCCCGCCGGTCCGGCGCCTCCGGGCCGGGCGCCTGCGCCACGCCCAGCGGGGTGGCCTTGTCCCAGAGCAGCTCGAAGCAGGTGACCAGCAGCCGCAGCAGCGGCGACTGGTGCACCAGGATGCGCACGCCGGTCTCCGTCTCGGCGAAGCTCAACGGGATCATGCCCACCCGCTGGTCCACCACGATCATCTTCAGGTGGATCTCCGGCAGCACCCGGGCCTGCTCGCCCTCGGCAACCAGGTGCAGCGCGTTCTGCAGCTTCTCCGGGTCGGCCAGCACCGGGGCGTGGTAGATGCTGCGGTAGCGGACCCCGCGCCGCATCGCCTGCTCCTGCTCCTCGTTGCCCGTCGGGTGGCCCAGCAGATAGGGCGGGCAGTCGATGATCCAGACCTCCCGCTCAGCACTGCTCTGGATGCGCGCGAGCTGGTGCAGCACCGCCTGGTCGCCCTCGACCAGCTCCACCAGGTCGCCCGCGCTGCCCCGCGGCGCCTCCGCCAGCTGCCGGGTCAGGTCGCGGGCGTGGGCGCGCAGCCGCTCCAGCGCCTCCTGGCGGCGCAGCGCCAGGGCGTCGATCGCCAGGTCCGGCTGGGCCGGCACGTACCGGGCGGGCACGCCGGCCAGCCGGGTCACCAGGCCGTGCTCGGTCAGCACCGCCAGCGGGCGGTGCAGCCTGGCCGCCGGCAGGTCCAGCTCCGCGGCCAGGTCCTCGGCGGTGCTCCGCGGCGCGGCCAGCAGGCGCAGGTAGAGCGCGCTCTCGGTGCGGCCGAGACCCACCGGGTCGAGCAGATCATCCACGCCGATCAACGTAGCCTGCCCGTCGGGTCCGGGAACAGACAATGTCGGAATCCTGCGCCCGGTCCCGACGTGGTCGCCGACCCGGGGGTGCCGGGGAGCGCCGGTCAGCCGCCGGCGGGCCGCGATCCTCTAGGCTGCGTCACGTGTACGGGGACAGGGCCGGGTCGGGTCCGCGGCTGTGGGCCACCAGCGACCTGCACGTCAGCTACGCCGACAACCGGGCCCTGGTGGCGAACCTGCCCCCGCAGGAGCCCGGCGACTGGCTGATCGTGGCCGGCGACGTGGCCGAGACGGTCGCCGACGTGCGGTGGACGCTGGGCGTGCTCGCGTCGCGGTTCACCCGGGTGATCTGGGCACCGGGCAACCACGAGCTGTGGACGCATCCCAGCGACACCGAGACGCTGCGCGGCCAGGAGCGCTACCACCGCCTGGTGCAGATCTGCCGCGAGCTGGGCGTCGCGACCCCGGAGGATCCGTACCCGACCTGGCCGGGGCCGCCCGGTCCGGTGGTCGTCGCCCCCCTGTTCCTGCTGTACGACTACTCGTTCCGGCCCGCCGGGGCGCCCACCGCCGAGGCCGCGCTGGAGCGCGCCTACCAGGCCGGAGTGGTCTGCACCGACGAGTACCTGCTGCACCCGGACCCGTACCCGAGCCGGCGGGACTGGTGCCACGCCCGCGTCGAACTGACCCGGCGCCGGCTCGAGGGGCTCGACCCGCTCCTGCCCACCGTGCTGGTCAACCACTACCCGCTGGTGCGCGACCCGACGGACGTGCTGCGCTACCCGGAGTTCGCGCTGTGGTGCGGCACCGAGCTCACCGCCGACTGGCACCTGCGGTTCCGCGCCCAGGCCGTGGTGTACGGCCACCTGCACATCCCGCGGACCACCTGGTACGACGGGGTGCGGTTCGAGGAGGTGTCGCTGGGCTACCCCCGCGAGTGGCGCCGCCGGCCGTACCGCCCGCCGGTGATCCGGCAGATCCTGCCCGAGCCCGGCCCGGCCTGAGCCGCCCCGCCGACGGGCGCCACCACCGGCACGCCGGCACCGCGGAACGACACCACCGGCACGGCGGGACCGACGGCGCGGCACCGACGGGGCGGCGGGCGCCCCGTCGGTGCCGCGTGTCGCGCCGCGCCTACCTGGTGAACGCCTGGAACTCCGCCACCCGCACCTGTGCCGCGGACGGGCTGGCGGTCGCGCAGTCCGTGGCCGCGCTTGGATCGGCGTCGCGCTCCCCCGCGTAGTGCGGGTTGCCGGTGCACTGGCTGGTCAGCACCTCCAGCCGCAGGTGCGTCGCCGGCACGGGCGCGAAGGAGAACGTGCGCAGGTTCAGGTCCGGCGCGGCGGGTCGGAACGGCCCGCCCGGGAACGCGTCGGCCGGGCTGCGGTACACCCGCCGGTAGCCGCGGTCCTGGGTGCAGTCGGCCACCGTCGCGTCGCAGGCCCACACCGCGAACGAGCGCAGCGCGGTGAACCGGTTCTGCCCACCGGCGTCCGGGTCGCCCACGACCGCGGGGCGCAGCAGCGCGCTGACGTTGACGGTGCTGACCAGGTGGCGGCCGGTGCCGGCCAGGTCTACGGTCAGGGTGCGCCCGGCCACCCCGTCCAGCGACGCCCAGTTGGTGGCCTCGGTGTCGTCGCCGAGCCGCTCCACATTGACCCCCGGGCCGGTCAGCACCGCCCCGGCGGCCGTGGAGGCCAGGTTGCGCGGCAGGTTCAGCTTCAGCTCCTGGGCCCGGTCGGGCAGGAACATCGCGGTGAACCGGCGGTGGCCGTAGCCGGCGCCGACGGCCACGAAGCGGAACTGGCGGTTGGGCACGATCTCGAAGGTGTCCGGCAGTTCCGTCTCCGGGTCGGTGTCGGCCACCGGCACCGCCCGCGCCTCGTAGTCGCCGACGTAGAGGCGGATCGGGGCGTCGGCGGCGTCGCCCACCGGGCGCAGCGTGACGGTGGCGTTCGCCACGTACGGGGAGGCGAAGCTGGGGGTCGGGTCGGCGTCGGCCGGTCCGCTGGCCGCGTCGACCCCCATCCCGCCGGTGGCGAACGCGTCCCAGATCATCTGCTGGTTGGCACCGCCGAAGCGGACCAGGTCGGCGGCGAGGATGTTGTCCCGCATGTCGACCATGCTGAACTGGCTGCCCGCCTGGAGCAGGAAGGAGTCGAACAGCAGCTGGACCCAGCGCCGGTTGCCCGGGCACTGGTCGGGCGGGAGCTGCCCGTCGGCGCAGCGCGCCTGCAGGGCCGGGGTGCCGGCCCCGTAGCGCTTCACGAACTCCGCGCGCAGCCGCACCTGGATGGCGCTCCAGATCTCGCCGTCGGCGTGCACCTGCTGACCGACCAGGTCGTAGCCGACGTCGGAGTAGTTGAGCGGGCTGCGGGTGGAGTCGTAGTTGCGGATGCCGCGCTCGGTGTCGCCGGTGACGTAGGCGCCGGTGACGAACGGGCTGCCGCCCGGGGCGCGCAGGCCGTACTCGTACAGGTACTCGGCGGCCAGCAGGTCGCTCCACGACTCGCCCATCGAGGCGCCCTGGATCGAGCCGATGCCGGCGTCGGGCCCGGCGATCATCCGGTTGGTGATCGCGTGGGCGTACTCGTGGCCGATCACCGTCATGTCGTAGTCGCCGTCCACGCACGGCGGGTACGCCGCGCCGGCCACCGGCTGCCACAGGAACATGTTCGTGGTGGGCGGCAGGCCGTCGCGCGGGGTGGCCTGGTTGGCGTTGTTGCGGCTGCCGCCCAGTGCGTTGGCCTGGGCGCGGCCCTGCTCGGCGTCGCCGCCGAGCCCCTCGCCGGAGAGGTTGACCGCCTGCAGGTTCCACGTCGCCTCGGTGAAGCCGAGGTGGTAGGACCAGTCGTGCATCCGGTTGTGCATGGCGAACAGGTTCGCCACGGCCGCGTCGGCGTCGTTGCGCCGCGCGGAGTCGAACACCGTCGGGTCGCACCGGGCCTGGCGCCACTGGTCGGTGAACGGGTAGACGTAGTCGCGGGCGCCGCGCGGGGTGGCCGGCACCACCGGACGGCCGCCGCCCAGGTTGAGCACGGTCTCCGCGGAGTTGCCCCGGGAGGTGTACGTCGGGGATCCGGTGCCGGCGTCGACGTCCCAGGCCTGCCCGGTGACCGGGTCGCGCACCGCGCGGGCGCAGCCCGGGGTCGGGGTGAGGCACCACAGCTGCCGGCTGGCCTGCGGCGTGGTCGGGAAGACCGCCCAGGTGGGGTTGTCCGAGTCGAAGTCGACCAGGTCCTCGCGCACCAGCACCGCGCCGGTGCGGGCGTCCAGGTAGGTGGTGACCGCGACCGGGGCGGCCGCCGACCGACCGACCAGGGTGACCGCGTACGCCGCCCGTGGCCCCTGCGTGGGCGTGGGCACGGCGACCCGGCGCACGTCGGTGCGCTCCACCTGGGCGGACGTCAGACCGGCGTCGCGCACCGCGGCGGTGACCGCCTCCGCGGCGCTGAGCGTGGCCGGCGCCGGCGCGTCGGTGTCGCGGGCCAGCGACGAGGTGACCCGCAGCACCCGGCCGTCCTGGACCAGCACGGCCACCTGGCCGTCGGGACCGGCGGGCAGGTCGCCGAACCGCTGCCTCAGCAGCACCACCGCACCGGTGCCCAGCCGCCGGACCAGCAGCCGGTCCATCCGGGCGACGTCGTCCTCGGCGAGTCCGAACAGGTCGCGGTGGGCGACCAGGTACTGCCGGGCCGCGGTCTCCGGGTCGGCGGACAGGCCGCCGGCCAGGGCGGCGGCGCGCCCGCGGGCCGGGCCGAGCGCGCGGGGCGAGCCCAACGGGTGCCAGGCCACGGCACCGTGCCGCCCGGCCAGCGAGCGCTGGCGGGCGTCCGGCGCCGCCGTGCCGGTGCGGTTGTCGACGTCCCGGGAGGGCGGGGTGTCGCCGGGCAGGCCGGAGGCGCCGGCCGCCCCGGCGCCGGGAGCGGCCGGCGCCCGGTCGGGGCGGGCCTGCGCCGTCCCCGGCGTGAGACTGCCGATGAGGGCCACGGCGGCGGCCAGCGCCACGGCCGTTCGCCACTGTGGTTGAGGTTGACGGTGGCACCCAGGTCTGCGCACGACGATCCCTTCATGGTCCACAACGGAGCGCGGGATGCAGCGGTGTCCGGACGGCCGGGTGGGCCGCCGGGTCGAATCGTTCAGGGCCTGCCTGAGTGCTTACTGGACGGTGGCGCATCGGCGCAAGAGCGGTATTTTCGGCACGAGGACGGCGGCGCCCTCCGGCGCGAGGACGGCCGCGCCACGCGGCGCCGCCCCGCCGGGTACCTCGTCCGGGTGGCGTCGGGTCGGGTACGCCCGGCCGGCGCCGGGTTCACTAGCATGGACGCCGCCCGCAGCCCGGCGGCGGTCCCGCGTCGGGCGTCGGGCACCGGGCACCGGGTGCGCCGCACCCGGCCGACCCGGACGGATCACGAGGGACACAGGTGCACGCGATGACCGGCGACCAGGGGTCGGCCCAGACCGTGGCGGAGCCGCCGCGGACGGCCCGCCCGGACGGCTTCACCCGGGCGGGGTGTCGGGTACGCCCCGGCCGCAGCCTCGGGGAGGTCCTGCACCGGCGCCCCGCCGGCGTCACCGCGAACCAGTGGAACTCCGCCATCCGGACGCGGGTGGATTTCGTGGTGCACGACGCCGACACCGGGGCGCCCGCCTTCGTGGTGGAGTTCGACGACCCCGACGGGCAGGCGGGCGCCTCGCCGCGGACGGCGCGCGCGTACCGGACCGTGGGTGCCGTGTGCGAGGCGGTGGGCCTGGAGCTGCTGCGCATCGAGTCCGCGGCGCTGCGGCCCGCGGTGCACGGCCGGTGGATCGTGGAGTACCTGATCGACGCCCGGGGCTACGCGGCCGGGGTCGGCGGCGACCCGCTGCCCGACGACGGCTGGACGGACCCGGCGCCCTCCTACCGTGACATCGTCGGCCGGCTGCCGGACGGGCGCACCGGGCCCGTCAACGACCTGGGCGCGGTCGCCAGGGCGGCCGCCGTGGAGGCGTTCGTCAGCCGCCGCACCGTCGATCCGATCATCCGGGGGCTGCACGTGCGCTGGACGGACGGCCCCGCCGAGGGCTGGGGCTGGCTGCAGCTGCGCGAGCGGCGGTACCTGTTCGAGCGGGTCCGGGTGTGGCCGTACCGCTTCACCTGCGGCATCGACCTCGGCCAGCTCGCCGAGGACCTGGCCGCGGCGGCCATCGGCGAGCGGATCCGGCAGCTGGACGCGGCGGATCCGGCCACCCGCGACGGCGCCGAGCTGGAGCGCGCCCTGGCGCAGCTGCGCGGCCGCCGGGACGAGCTGGAGAGCGGCTTCGGGTACGACCACGTCCGCTTCGACCACCGGTCGTGATCGGGCGGGCGGCGGTGTGCGACCGCCGCCCGCCCGGTGAGTGCTCCGGGCCCTCCGGCCATGCCGTGCGTCGCGGCGCGCCCCCGCAGCGGGCGGCCCGTCCGCCGCCCGGGCCGGAGCCCGCCGCCGGACCGCAGCCCGCCGCCAGCCGGGTCCGCAGCCCGCCGACCGGGCGCCGCCGCCGGCTCAGAAGGACGGGCCGAGCCGGTTGACGTGGATGCGGTTGTCCAGGCCGCGCACGAGCAGGTAGAGCTGTTCCTGGTATGCGAAGCCGCCCGGGCCCGACGGCGTCAGGCCGCTGACGGGCACCTCGCTCCAGCCACTCCAGCCGGCGCCGGTCAGCCGGTTGTGGTAGATCCGGTTGTCGGTGCCGCGCACGGTGGCGACGAGGCTGTTGCGGTACGTCGTCACCTCCGGGGCGTCCGGGGTGAGCCCGTTGCCCGGCACCTGGCTCCACCCCGACCACGCCGCACCGCTCTGCCGGTTGACGTAGATCCGGCTGTCCGCCCCCCGCACGACCAGGTATCGGCGTCCAGACAGCGTGGTCACCGCCGGCGCGGAGGAGGTGACGCCGTTGCCCGGCACCTGGCTCCACCCCGACCACGCCGCACCGGTCAACCGGTTGACGTAGACCCGGTTGTCCAGGCCGCGGACGTAGGCGTGCAGCGCCCCGCCGGCGGCCGTGGCGGCGGGGCCGTCGGGGGTGAGGCCGTTGCCCGGCACCTGGCTCCACCCCGACCACGCCGCACCGGTCAGCCGGTTGACGTAGACCCGGTTGTCCAGGCCCCGGACGAACAGGTACAGCGAGGCGCCGTGCACGGTGACCGCCGGGGCCGACGGCGTGAGCCCGCCGCCCGGCACCTCGGTCCACCCGGTCCACACCGGACCGTTGGTGCGGTTGAGGTAGACGCGGTTGTCCGTGCCTCGGACGAAGACGTGGCCGATGCCGCGGTAGCCGACCGCGGCCGGGGCGTCCGGGGTGAGCCCGCCTCCGGGCACCGCGGACCAACCCGACCAGGGTGACGGTGTCGCGGCCGCGACCGCGGCCGCGGGCTGCTCGGCCCGCGGCGCCGCGGCGGCGGCCGCGTCCGCGCCCGGGGCGGCCGGTCCCAGCAGCGCCGCGGCGACCACCGCGGCGGCGGCGGCCGCCAGGCGCGCCGTCCAGCTGGTTCGTTGTGTCATGAAGATCCTTCCTGGAATCAGTGCGAGGCCGGGCGCCGCCGCGTGGGCGGCCTCCGCCGGGCCACCGGAGACGCTAGCGGCGTATTTCCGTTTTTAAACCCGTTCGCGACAAATGACGGTGGTGTCCCACCGACGGGCGACCGCGGGGACGCATCAACCGTCGTGCGGGCGGGTACGCGACAGCACGGCGCCGCGGATCCGGGGCGCCGGCGGCGCGCGGCGGCGGAGGCGGAGGCGGGATGGCACTGCGTGGGCGGCGGACAGGCCCGGCCGGCGCCGTCCCGGCAGGGTGGTCGCCGGGCCACCGGGTGGCCTGGTACGCCGCGTCGGAGCGGCCGCTGCGCGCCCTGGTGGCCGGTCGGCGCCGGCCGGGGACTCCCCCGGTGGTGCTCGTGCCGGGGCTGGGCTGCGTGCGGTCGATGGTGGAGGCGCTGCACGCCACCGGCGCCTGGACCCGCGGCACGCTGCTCGACCTGCCGGGGGCTGGGCACGACGGCCCCGACGCCTGCGCGCCCACGGTGGCGGCGGTGGCGGACACGCTCGCCACCTGGCTGGCGCAGCGCTCCGCGCCGGTGGTGCTGGCCGGTCACTCCACCGGGGCGCAGGCCGCGCTGCGGGCCGCCGTCGCGGTGCCGGCCGCGGTCGCCGCGCTGGTCCTGGCCGGGCCCACGTTCGCCCCCCGGGACCGCCGGCCCGACCGGCTGGTCCGCGACGTGCTCCGCACCGCCTGGCACGAGCCGAAGTCGTCACTGCTCATGGCGCTGCCGGACTACCGGCGTGCCGGCGTGCGGGGCCTGGCCCGGTACGTGCTCAGCGGCCTGCGGGACCGGCCCGAGGAGTTCATCGGGCGGGTCGACTGCCCGGTGCTCGTGGCGCGCGGGCGGCACGACCGGCTGGCGCCGACCGGCTGGATCCGTGCGCTGGCCCAGGCCGCGCCGGACGGACACGCGGTCACGGTGCCCGGCGCGCACGCCTTCCCCTGGGAACATCCGGGGCGCTTCGCCCAGCTGCTGGCCGACGCCGCCGCGCGCGCGGCCCAGGCCGGCGCGCGGCGGCCGGGCGTGCCGGTGGGAGACGCGGGCGGCGCTCGGGCTCCCGGCCGTGGCGGGGACGCCGGGCGCGCGGCGGAGCACCTCCACGCGCGGCAGGAGGCGTCGCGCGACAGGGACGCGCCGACGTCGGGCGGGCCCGGACCGGGCGGCTCCGCGGCTCCCGGTTGACCGCGCGTCCCCACCACGGTCCGTGGCCCGCCGTGGTCGACCCGACCCGCCGCCACACGGCGCCCGCCGCCCCGGTCCGTCCGGGCCCGACCCGGCCGGAGCCGGGCCCGGACGCACGGGTCGGCTCAGGGCCCGGCGGACCGGGGGCCGCCCGCCTCGGCGTCGTCGTCCTGGCCGGTGGCCTCGGCCAGCCCCGCGCCGAGGCTCTCCGGCAGGTCCGCTCCGGGCACCGCCGCCCCCTCCGCGACGTCACGCGCGGACTGCCGGTCGCGGTCGGCGTCCGCGACCTGCGGGGCGGTGGCGGCACCGGCGAAGCCGTGCCGGTTGGGTTCGTGAGCGGTGCTCATCTCCACGTCCTCTCCGCTGAAGTCGTCACCCTCAGCGCAGTACCCGGCGGCGCCCCGACCACACCCGCGGCGCCCCGCGCCCGGCGCGGACCGATCCCACCGGCGGGTCGACCCGCGCCGGCCCGGCCCGGCACCGGTCGTACCGTGAGGCCATGCCGGCCGACTCTGCTGCCCCCGCACCGGCCCACCGGGGCCGCCCCGTGGTCGCCGGCGTGGACGGCTCGCCGCCAAGCCGGGCCGCCGCCCGGTGAGGCCGACCTGCACGGCGCGGCGGTGCGCCGGTCCGACACCGGTCGCCGGTCGGTCGCCGGTGGCCGGTCGGTCGCCGGTGGCCGGTCGCGACCGGGTGGCGCGCCGCCACGGGCCGAAGGTCCCGCCTCGGTGGCGCGGAAGCCCCTGCCGGGCGTGCCCGTCGCCGGCAAGAGTCGCGGTGAGGGCGACGGCCGCCGGGCCGCGCCGACGGATGAGGGAGGTCCACGTGAAGGCGCACGTCGGAGACCGGTTGATCCTGGAGGGCACGCACGTCGGTGACCCGCGCCGGATCGGCGTCATCACCGCCCTGCACCGCGACGACGGCACCCCGCCGTACACCGTGCGCTGGCTGGACTCCGGCCAGGAAGCGTTCGTCTTCCCCGGCACCGACGCCCGGGTGGCGCCGCCCCGCGCCGTCGCCCCGGACGGCGCCGCCGCCACACGGAGGAGCTCGCCATGACGTACCTTGCCGGAGCCCCCGTGGTGGTGGGCGTGGACGGCTCCGCCGCGGCGCTGGAGGCGGTGGGATTCGCCGCCCGGGATGCCGCCCGGCGCCGCCGGGCGCTGCGCGTGGTGCACGCCTTCATCTGGCCCCTGCTGCGCGTGCCCATCGGCCCGTCGCCGGCCGGACCGCCCACCGGCGGCCTCCGCCACCAGGCGGAGGAGTTCGTCGCCGAGGCGGTCGCGCAGGCGCGCGCGACGGCCCCGGACACGCCGGTCACCGGCGAGGTCGTGGAGGGCGCCGCCGCACCCGTGCTGTTGCGCGAGGCCGGCGGCGCCGCGCTGGTGGTACTGGGCAGCCGGGGGCTGGGCGGGCTCAGCGGTCTGCTGATCGGCTCGGTGGCGGTGCAGGTCACCGCGCACGCGACCTGCCCGGTCGTGGTGGCCCGCGGCGAGCTGCGCGACACGGGGCCGGTGGTCGTCGGGGTGGACGGCTCGGACCTGTCCGACCGCGCGGTCGGGTTCGCCGTCGAGTCCGCGGCGCTGCGCGGCGCCGAGTTGCTCGCACTGCACGCGTGGACCCACCCCGTGGCCAGCGGCCCCGGCGACATCCTGCCCGTCGCCTTCGACCTCGAGGCGTTCGAGGCCGAGGGGCACCGGACCCTCGCCGAGGCGGTGGCCGGCTGGGGCGACCGCTTCCCGGAGGTCAAGATCGGGCGCCGGCTGGTGCGGGGCGCCGCGGCCGACGCGCTGATCGACGAGTCGGCCGACGCCCAGCTCCTGGTGGTCGGGGCCCGCGGCCGGGGCGGCTTCGCGGGGCTGTTGATGGGCTCCGTGAGCCACAAGGCGCTGCACCACGCCCGGTGTCCGGTGGCGGTCGTGCGCGGCTGACCCGCCGCCACCGGGGCCGGGCTCGCGGCCGCGACGCGCCCAGCCGGTCGCGGTGCCCCGCGCCCCCGCGCCCGACGCCGCCGTGCCACGGCTGGTCCGGAATGTCGTAGGTGTACCACATCGGGTACGGTCGACCGCGGTGGCCGACCCGCGCCGGGCGGTGGCCGCGGTCGTCGACGCTCCAACGGCACCCCGACCGTCTTGGTGAACGGGCGCAGGCTGGCCAATCCCACCCAGGAGCTGGCGCCGGCCATCACGGCGGGCTGAGCAGCCGCGACCGGCCGCGGTCGGGTGGCGGGGCCGGACCGACGCAGACCGGCCCGGACGCTTGCCGGCGCGCCCGGGCCGGTCGGTACAGCAGCTGGAACGCCGGGTTGCCGGAGGACCCCGACGTCGCACCGCTCCTGCGGTTCCACCCTTGCCGCCCGACGCCGCCGACCAAAGAGTCGAAGGTCCCTAATCACCGCTGTGCGCCGCGGCGTGCGGACGCCGGCGCGGCGGACCCGGCCGCCGACCGGGTCCACACGTCGGCGGGATTGAGCACGCTCGGCCGCAGCGCTTGCCACCGATGTGCGGTAGAAGAGAGGTGTGATTCGTGTCTTCCTGCTCGACGACCACGAGGTGGTCCGTCGGGGCCTGCGCGACCTGCTCGACCGCGAGGACGACATCGAGGTGGTCGGCGAGTCGGGCTCGGCGGTGGAGGCGACCGCCCGAATCCCCGCCCTGCGGCCGAACGTGGCGGTGCTGGACGCCCGGCTGCCCGACGGCAACGGGATCGACGTCTGCCGCGACGTACGGTCGGTGGACCCCACGATCCAGGCGTTGGTCCTGACCTCGTTCGAGGACGACGAGGCGCTCTTCGCCGCGATCATGGCGGGCGCGGCCGGGTACGTGCTCAAGCAGATCCGCGGCAACGACCTGGTCGACGCGGTGCGCCGGGTGGCCGCCGGGCAGTCCCTGCTCGACCCCGCAGTCACCCAGCGGGTGCTGGAGCGGATCCGGCGCGGTCCGGAGCAGCCCGACGAGCTGCGCGGTCTCACCGAGCAGGAGCGCAAGATCCTCGCCCTGGTCGCCGAGGGGCTGACCAACCGGGAGATCGCCCAACGCATGTTCCTGTCCGAGAAGACCGTGAAGAACTACGTCTCCAGCCTGCTGGCCAAGCTCGGGCTGGAGCGGCGCACCCAGGCGGCGGTGCTGGCGGCCAAGCTGTTCGAGGACACCCGCTGAACGCTGCCGGACGCCCGCGGCGGGCCGGTGCGGCCCGGCCCGCACCGGCCCGCAGCCTGCCGGGCCCCGCGCGCCCGGCTCGGGCGGTCGCCGGGCGCGCG